>JAQUHL010000074.1:0-6594 GCA_028683635.1 Candidatus Cloacimonadota bacterium | reverse complement strand
GAAGAAACAGGTCATCTGCCATCATGCTTAGCCTAAAAGCAGCATCATGAATACGTTCTATTGGATCTCCAAAACTATCTATCATAATGATCTTTAACACTCACTTTCTTATCGGTTCCTGGGTCAAGATCTGATCAAGAGCCTCCTTTGTCAAGAGAATTTTTCAGCTCTTGATAAACCCCCGAGCTTTGTTGGATAAGGATATCTGGGGTCTTATCTCAAGGTCTGGTCGGGATGACAGGATTTGAACCTGCGACCACTTGAACCCCATTCAAGTACGCTAGCCGGACTGCGCTACATCCCGACCTTAAAGACAGGAGAACCTAAATCTGCACTGCCCTTTTTTGACAAGGAAAATCTACCTCCAGGTTGGACAAGACACCCAAGGGCTTTTCTATTATGATATAAATCATGAAGATAGAAACTGGTAAAAGAAGCGCATGCGAGCTTTTTCATTGACAGAGAGGCTGCTTGAAAATCACGGAGAAAAGGATAAGCGTCGGGAATAATTGTGGTGAATGGTTCCAATGATAACTAACGGGATGAATCCCGTGTTACCGGGTTACGGGCAGTGCACAAGAACTAACGGGATGAATCCCGTATTACCTGTTACCACGCTGCGCAGATGCCCCGGTTTCGTGTTCAAAGAATGGATAGATTATGAGTTTAATACAAGTTCAAAATGTCTCAATGGAATTTGCAGGAACATATGTCCTGAAAGATATCTCCTGCGTGATTGCTCCCAATAGCAAAATTGGTATGATAGGTGCCAATGGCAGCGGAAAATCCACCCTGATCAAGATTATGCTCGGTTTTCTTGAACCCAGTGAGGGTCTTGTGTCCACAGCCAAAAAGATTGAAATCTGCTACTTAGCCCAAAACATGCAGCTCGATCCGGATCAGATCATGATTGATTACATCCACAAAAGCAGAGCGGACATCTTTGAAACGTGGAAGAATGTAGAGCGGCTGAACCACGAGTTTCAGGACTTATCTCTTCAGGATTGCAGGTCTCGAACCACTGAGACAATCCAAAAAGAGCTCGAACAAGCTCTGAATCTCTACCAGGAATTGGGTGGATATGAGTTTGATAATGAGGTAAAATTCGTGCTGACCTCTCTGGGCTTCCCTCCTGAAACCTGGAACAAACACATCCGCTGTTACAGCGGTGGCGAGCAAACCCGCATTTGCCTGGCAGCCATCTTGCTCAGGCCTTTTGATCTGCTGGTTCTCGATGAACCCACCAATCATCTGGATGTCGCCATGATCTCCTGGCTGGAAAGATACCTCGGCAAGCTGGGCAAACCCTTCCTGGTTGTTTCCCACGACCGCACT
This sequence comes from Candidatus Cloacimonadota bacterium, assembly GCA_028683635.1. GTDB lineage: Bacteria > Cloacimonadota > Cloacimonadia > Cloacimonadales > Cloacimonadaceae > JAQUHL01. The sequence goes on along the minus strand of JAQUHL010000074.1, from coordinate 5,259 downwards.
TTTCTGGATAACACTGTAAACTCGATCTATCATCTGGAATCAGGAAACATATCCATCACCAAAGGGAATTACAGCTCGTTCTTCGAAGCCAGGAAGATTGCCCTGCTTGCTCAACAGCGGGAGTATGAGCGCCAGCAGAAATACATTGCCGAAACCAAGGCCTTTATCCAGAAGAACATTGCCGGACAGAAAACCCTGCAAGCGAAGTCCCGCCTCAAAACCCTCAACCGTCTGGAAATCATTGATAAACCCTCGTCCCAAAGACGTATGAACCTTGCCATTGAGAAAAACGCCCGCAGTGGTAATGATGTATATGTCTTGGAAAACGTGCTGCTCGGTATATCAAAAAACCAGATTCTGTCCCAGGAGATCAACCTCCGCGCTATCTATCAGGAGAAAATCTGCATTCTTGGTCCCAATGGCTGCGGAAAAACCACCCTGCTCAAATGCCTGATCGGAGAAAGAGAGGTCCTGGATGGAAAGCTCAAGATCGGAGCCAGCCTGGAAATAGGCTACTACGACCAGTATCAGAGTATTCTGAATGAAGCTCTGACCGTCTGTGAAACCCTCTGGCAGATAGTTCCCTCTGAGCCGATAGGCTATGTTCTCTCCTGGCTTGCCCGCTTTGGATTCAAAGGTGACGATGTGGACAAGAAGGTCTCCGTGCTCAGTGGTGGCGAAAAATCCCGCCTCTCGCTCAGTGTACTTATCCACGAAAATCCGAATCTCCTGATCCTTGACGAACCTACGAACCACCTGGATATTGAAATGACGGATTCCTTGCTGACTGCTCTGCAAAACTATAGCGGCACAATCATCTTCGTATCCCACGATCGTTATCTGATGCGCCAGCTCGCCACCAAATACTGGGTCTTCCACAAAAAGAGCAATGGAGAACGCATCTATTCAACGATCACTGAATTGGAAGCTGACCACGAGAAAGCCCTGGAGCTTAGCTTCCTGATTCCTGAGATCGAAAAAGCTGCTCCCCCTCCCCGGGAACGCAGGAAAAAGATCAATCCCTGGCACCTGGAACAGCTTCATAAGAAGATCGAAGACTTAAATCGCGAAGCAGCAGAACTGCATGAGCAGCTGATCGAAATCAACATGGCACTTGCTGATTCCAAAACTTATGCAGACGAAAAAAGGGTCTTGCTCTTCAAGCAGGAATACACCGGGATTGAGAACAAGATCACCCAGATCAAAGAACAAATCAGCCTGTATGAGGAAGAGTATCTCGAACTATGCTATGAGTAACTGTCTTTGTTCTACTGATACAGTCATTCCCGGCTCCGACCGGGAATGACTGCGTGTGTTGGCATACAAAGGATTATAATCTCCACTGTCCAGAATATGTACTTGTCAGGAATATCAACTCAGGAAATTGTGTCCGAAGGACGTTGTGACATCAGTACAAAATATACCTGAGCAGATGACCAAAAAGCGAGAGAACAGGTTTACTCCTACCTATCTCGATGAAACATAATAGATGAAAACTTCAAAGGTTTGAATGCAGATATGACTACAAAAAATCGCATTGGATTTACCACCTCTTTGCCGATCGAGGTGATCCTGGCAGCGGGGCATATTCCCGTGGATATAAACAACCGATTCGTAACCGGAAATGCAGTGCAAAACATCCATCTGGCAGAACAGAAAGGCTTCCCCCGCACTCTCTGCGCCTGGATCAAGGGAAACTACATCGCTGCCCTGAATTCCTGTCTGGACGAAGTGATCGGCATCATCCAGGGCGATTGCTCAAACACCCATTCCCTCCTCGATCTCTTATCCGAAGAAGGAATGAAGATCTTCCATTTCTCCTTCCCAGCCGAGCGGGATTACGATGCATTGAACCAGGAAATCAAGCGTTTGGAAGAGCATTTCGAGGTGAGCCGGGAGCAAACCCAACAGATGAAAAAGCGGCTCGATGAGATCAGGAAAAAGCTTGTCCTTCTGGATGAACTCACCTGGAAGGAGCGTCTGGTAAGCGGTGCCGAGAATCATTACTGGCTGATAAACTCCTCAGACTTCAATGGCGATCCGGACATATATGAAGAGCAGCTCGATTCCTTTATCAAAACAGCACAAAATCGTGATCCTCTGCCCACCCGGCTGAGGCTTGCCTATCTGGGAGTACCCCCCATCTATCAAAACCTCTATGAGGTGATCTCAGACCTGGGTGGAGACATCCTCTTCAATGAGGTTCAGCGCCAGTTTTCCATGCCCCATCTTTTGCCTGATATCGTTGATCAATACCTGGCCTACACATATCCATATAGTGTGTTTGACAGACTTCAGGACATCCAAAACCAGCTTTCCAACCGCAAGATCGATGCCATCATCAGCTACACCCAGTCCTTTTGCCATCTCCAGTTAGATAACATCCTGCTCAAAAAGCACCTCAGGCTGCCCTTCCTCACCTTGGAAGGAGACCAACCGGAAGAGATCGATCCCCGCACCCTGCTCCGCCTGGAAAGCTTCTTCGAAATCCATGGCTAAAAGAACTTTCGGAACTGCCGTCTTATTTGAGAAGCACCGCCTTGCTTGTGAAGCTCCTCTCCCCCACAACCAGACGGATCAGATATATTCCTGAGCCACAGGCTTGTCCCAGTTCATTTGTCCCGTCCCAAGTTTCTCTGTGGTAACCGGAAGGCATCCTTTGATCCAATAAAGTTCGCACTATCTGCCCCCTGGCGTTATAGATCAGGATCCTGGCATTGTCTTCTTTCTCAAGACAGAACTTAATGCCTGTACTTGGATTGAAGGGATTGGGATAGATGCTGCTGATTCCCTCCACCAAAGGAATGGAGGGTGTGGCGCTGCCCTGCTGAAGCGATACATCGAGGGCTGTCGGCCCATGAAAATCAGTTTGCCCATCCAGATCCAAACTCTCTAACCAGTAATAGTATGTTCCCGATTGGGTAAGTTCCCCGTCCCTGAAGATATAGCTCTGAGTCTGGGAAGTATTGGTGGCCGAGATCAAAGGAGATATCAGCCTGGCAGCCTCGAGATTGCTTTCTGTTCCTCGGTAAACCTGAAAACCCAGGCTATTGGTCTCAGACTCTGTAGTCCACATGATGTTTACCTTGTTATCGTTGCTGATAGCAGCAGTGAAAGAGCTTAGCTCTACGGGGAGGGTGGGAGAATAATCGACACTAACTGAGATGTTATCAAACATGGCAGAATCTTGCGTACTTTTAACTGCTCCTTGATAATACGCACCGCTGTAATAAAGGGAGGTGTTGATATACATGTTATCAACGACTTGTCCTTGTAGAACTACTTCCCCACTTTCAGGATTAGTAAAAGCTGATCCATCATTACGTACATACAAACTCCATACATTATTTGAGGGATTAAATGTAACCCTAATACTTAAATGATGTATGTCAAAATCATCCAGACCTGCTGTGTTACTGGACACGATATTTGTGATTGTCCCTGATAAACCACCAGAATATCTAACCAGTGATACAGGGTCTGTAGTTCCGGCCTGACCCAAAATCACAGCATACCCTTCTCCTGATGTCGATACAGATGTCTCTGAACAACTCAGAATATAGGCCAATCCCCAATAAAGATAACCACTTACAATCTTAAACCCAGTTGGAGTTGTATTTGTCTGTCTCATATTGAACGCCCAGGTAATAACTCCAGGATTGTCAGATAACTTTGAAGTATATGGCTCCAAATAAGATGCAGTGTTCACATAACAAAATATCGTTCCCTGTTCATTTGCAGTAGCTGAAGCATTGTTACTTAATTCCAGGTATCCGCCCGTATGTCTTCTTGCTCCCCAATCAACCCCCGATCTGATAACGGAAAACTGGCTCAGACCAATAGGTCCGCTGGTGGTAGAGGTGTCATTCAGATTTGTCGAAATATCGTCTTGGAAAACATATACTTTCGAAGATACATTCGTTATCAACGTTAGAAGTAATATTAAAATTATTGATTTGACCATTTCCTCTCCAGTTATCATATATTAACCTGCACCACCTTTCGCTGCAGCGCAGGTTATCCACTTCAATTTCCTGTTGTAATTCTATTTCATCATCACCATCTTCCCAGTCTGGTTCTTGCCATCTGCCTGAAGCCGATACAGATAAATTCCGCTGGGAGCAGCTTGTCCCGCATTGTCCTTACCGTTCCAGACAATTTGATGAGTACCCCCTGTCATTTTCCCCTCCAACAGGGTTTTTATCTTTTGGCCCTTGAGGTTATAGATTGCGAGGCTGACCTCTCCCGGGCGCTGCAAGCTGAAACTGATAGTAGTACTGGGATTGAAGGGATTGGGATAGTTATTCAATCCAGAAATAGCTTGCGGAAAATCCTCGTCGATGGAGGTGAGAGGTGAAAGCAGGATATATGCATTTGAAGTATGTAAGATTGCCGTGTCGTTATACATAAAGTTGCTGATCGATATGACCGTTGCCGAGGAGGTTGATCCATTGCCAATGGCCCGGAATTGGATTTTGAGCAGTAGCGATCCCAGCCCGGTAATCGGTACCGAGGTATCACAGGATACATGCACTGTTCCGGGACTGGTAACAGTGGCCAAGACATTATCCGCAATTTCGGAGAGGGTGCCTTCACTGACTACTGCTTCGAACTGAACCTTCTCTGGATTATAACCCAGATCAAATTCATAGTGGGTAACATTCCAGGAGGGAAGCAGATAGGACGTACTGAGGTTTTGGGTCGCCACTTGATTATACCCGATCTGCATGGCATTGTTCAGGGAAATTGTGGATTCGGCAAGGCTGGCCACAGGTGCGGGAATATGGGTAATCAGGTGATCGATATTGATCAGGCTGTTGGAATTGTAGGCCATATCCACAGCATCGAAATAATAGTCTCCGGGTTCCAGAGCTCTAAACTCAAATTTCACCAGGTCTCCGCCCCCAAATAGAGCTTCACTGCGGTTCCAGGACACGTTCAAATACCCGGGCTCACTGGTCAAAACCTGCAAATCCCCACCTTCCGAAATCGTCCCATCGAGGCTGGAGCCCATATATTCCATTGTGGTATGATCATAAAACAGAGTGAACCCATAGTCGGTTACATTCCAGGAACTCAATACCGGATAAGTAGTCAGTTTCAGCTCAAAAGGATCCCCTGCCACGCTGTTACCCGCCAAAATCTGAATTCTGGGTTGAGAAATGGTATAGTTTGCTGGAACTGCATTGATGATGGCAGCCTGGTTGAGATTGAGGTTGTTACTGCCGGGATTAATGGAGTTCAGATAATAATATCCAT
>JAQUHL010000073.1 GCA_028683635.1 Candidatus Cloacimonadota bacterium | reverse complement strand
TTGACCAATTCCGCTCTTTCATCTTTCTTTCTCTTCGGTTGAGTCATGATCGTCTCCTTGTTCTTTAGTTTTTTGGTTAAAACCATCAAAACAAAGAGTGGGATCCGGCTCAACCTTTTTCTTCATTTGGCTGACTCCAATTTACACCAACCTTTGAGACACTTCGTGCCGAATGTTGATTCCATACTGGTATATCAGGCAACGGGTGAGGCTAAATAAAAGCAAAAATGCCGGTGATGAGATAAGTAAGTACTATACTCTTGAGGCTTATCACCAATTCTTGGTTAAGTATTTCTTCCCAACAACATGCAAGTCAAGACAATTGTTTTCGAATAATAAAGATCAACCTAAAGGCAAAGGTGAAGAAGGTAAACCTGATAACGAAGCTGTAAAAAATGAACTTAGTAAAGAAGCTGTAGCAGCCCTATTCACAACTATCAAAGCTCATCATTTTCATCCCAATGAATATCCTGATAAGGTTGGGAAGCAATTCGACTTTACTTTGATAGACGATGATTGTCTCAATTTCATTTCCGATAAGCAAAACTCGAATCGCACAATTTCACAAGAGTTTTCTCCAGAGACAATCGATGGTTTATTAGGTAAGGATAAAGCCACTTTGGATAAACTAAAAAACACACATCAGTACAAGACCTATCTGAAAAACAAGCAGAAGGTCGAAAAAATCATTTCCTTTCTCATGAATTATGTGGTCTATCTATCCTATCGGAGTAATGGCTCTCCCAAGAAAATTGTCTCACTTCTTGAAGATGATCTTGTATCCTACGAGGATATGATATCCTATGATAGGGGATTAGAAAAAGAGTGCGTTGGGTTCAGCTCTCATAATGTCTATCTCCATGCTGGATTCAATAAGCAATACAATGTAAACTTCCTGAATTATCTTGTTTCTCCACTCGTGTTTTCCATAAATGCCTCAATAAAAGACTACGGAGATAAGCTCCTGGTTGGCTCATCCTTCATATATGACCATATTCTCAAGTATCACAAGACTGGATTTTCAATGTCCGACCTGGACTTGATGCCCGAATTCATAGATATAAACAGAGCTCCTGAAATGCGGAATATGATCAAAAGGATCATCAATACCCTTATGGAAAATCATATTGAGGAAGTTCATTCGGGTCTGTTCGATTTCTCTTTCAATAGAAAACTTGTAGAGGAGATCGATTATTTATCCAAAATCCTGGATCGTGAAGCTGCGGCGTTTAATTTCACCCTTGATGAATCGATCTGTATGAAGCAATACCTCTACGCGAAGATAAATTACACCACTCACCAAAAGGATAAACTTAATAATAACACAACGCACAGTGTCTATGCATCCCATCTGTTGATATCCCAATTGGGAGACCTGCACTATTACGATGACGAGTTTATTGATGCGATCCTCCAATACAAGAATTCCATCATCCAAATAAGGCAGATATCGGTGCAGGATATGGACTTCTCACAGTTTATAAATTATATCAAAACCATGCTCAAAATCGGATTAACTTACGAAAGAATGGGAAACAGTGATAAAGCATTAGCATATTACGAAGAAGCCTCTGTTGAGGTGATCAAGTATCGGAATATTGATCTTGCTAAGTTCCATATGTATGAAGTTGAGATAAAACGTTATGGTAGTGATGATAATGAATGGAAAGAAAGATATGAGAAAATGCTAAATATACTTCAGACTGACCGTTTAGAAGAGAAAGTAGCTTTGCGCAGACATTTGGAAAATATACCCATCAACCGATCTTTTCGATTCATTGTGTATAGAGAATCGGATCATACAGATAACAAACATCCAGAAGTTTACGAAGTTCAGGAGCCACGTGAAGGAGATAGGTATATAGAGAATTCGAACAATTTCTGGCATCTGATGATGAGGACCGAGTTTAGCCCCCATAAATCCAAACTGATGGCCAAAGGATCAATGTTTGAGAACCTGCAACTCTTTATTCAACCTCTCCTTGCCAAGCTCCAAGTAGTTGAACGTGCTTATTTGGGTGGGATTGTATTTAGCGATATAATCCGAACAATCAGAGAGTTTAAATTCGTAGCCAAAATCCTCCGTCGGAAAGAGGAAATGTATATTCAGATCGAGTTCTACCGCAGACTGGCAAACATCCTTTTCTTCAAAAATTCAGATTTTATTCAGACAATATTTGAGAGTGCGAGAGACAATAGCTCCTCGGGAGGGACGAAAAACCATGCTGGAAGTGCCATTCCCGCATCTATAGACCATATTAATCTCGATCTATTCAAAGAGTACTGCGACGTTGAGTTAGATCATTCGAGCTTTAAAAAGCACATTATTGAACACAACAGGATCAAATTACCAACGGATGCTCTCATCCTGCATGTTATGAATCTCAATAAAATGCTGAATAGTGTTGAGAAGCTGTCGTCAACAAAGACTTGTAGCAAAAAGTTGATTAGCGCTAGTACTGTGTTTGAAAGGGTCAAAGATGTTGCTGAGAGTCTTGGAAATAAAGCTGTCGATAATGGCATATATAGAAGCAAAAATCCAGTTTTTTGGGATTCTGTCGCCCAATGCCTTTCATTTCTGAGCGATTGTTTGATTACGATACCTGAAAAAGATAAGCTGGGAGACATCAAAACGCTCAGCACAAAGTTTTGTCCGCTTGACAATAAAAAGAATAACGATGTTGAATCCGTCGACCAAAATTTCAGAGACGCTGTGTTAGCAGTAGATGATCCATCCTGGTTTTATCTTGGACTTGCAGGCTATGTGCTATCATCACATCTCTACCGTAAAAATGGAAACTATCGTGGTGAAAGTTTTAACTACCGCAAAATATTATATGTCTTGCAATGGACCAAGAATTCATTTAGCAGCCAGGTGGATAGATTCATAACAGAATACTTGATCAAAAGGTCATTGCACTGTATAACCCAAACATATAGCTCAGTGCATCGTGTGGAGATTCAACGATATAAAAAAAGAATGGTTAACAATGCTGAATACTCCACCCAAAGAATCAATCTGAAAAATCTGAATATTAATGCTGATACTCAGGAGTATATCTTGTCCCATGAAAACCTCAAGTTGATTCACCTATATAGAATGCTCAAGAGAGTTTTGGTCGTCCCAATTGTTGTGAAACACTTACTCGAAGAATCTTTCAAAGAGAAACCTACGTACCATGGCATAACAGATAAGCTTTCAAAACTGATAAATGACACCTCAGCACTTAAGAAGTTGTTTTCCCCCAAGGAGTATTCACCCGAGTTTACGGTAACGGTACTTATAACTATTATAAGTATTCTTGAAAAAATCCCTCCTGTTGAACCGTTCAGTTATGATGATGTCTTTGAAGAAAATGGAAAATTTGTCGACAAATTAAGGACTGCGATCGATGAAAAACTGATGGAAGCAGTTAGATTGTGTTTTTCAGAAAGCAAGCTCAGTCTGGAAAAGCTGATAAACAGAGATTCGTCAAATTGTTCTTGTTACCTTATTCATAACCAGGTTCTGCGAATGATAAACAACTCACTATCAAACAGGATCTTATATATACTCATCAAAACAGCGCAAGAGTTCGATTGTAAATCCATCATTAAACTCATTCTGGATCTAAGTCCCGATATAGAACCCCAGGAAAAAGTTGGTGACGACAAGATCAAAACGCTGCAACTTCTCCGGCCTGTCATCACAGACGGGTTATTTTGCATGCACCAGGCCATTAAATTGGTGAATGTTAACGGTATCACTTATAAGACTAACCACTCGTTCTACGCCAATATGTATTACTACATGTCTCAATGGTGCGATGAACTGAGGACAACTCTTTTAAAACTCGATAAACCAGAAATGTCCAAGGTTAAAGGCACGCTTCTAAAAGCTTTTGATGAGGGGCTTAGAAAAGTCTTTGGAGGTGATTATGCCCATCTGATATCAGCTCAGTATTACAAATCCAAGGCACAGGAACACTATAAAAAAGCCTTTGATACTCACCAGGGAGGGGATTACTATCGGCAGCTTATTAGCGACATGCATTATCTGCATGAGGATTTCGGCTCCGATATGTATCACTTCTTTGCAGCCTTGGATAGAATGCTGCTTAATGATGAGAACACAGAAAAGCGATATAACCAGATGAAGAACCTAAACGATGCATCAACTATCTACAAGGCTGAGTACTACAAAAATCTATAGTAGAGCCGTAAGTATAAGGATTATTGCATAATCTACCTGGATGTTGTGTCCCGGATAGAGATGAATGATACTCTCCTGCTGATAGACTGCTATGATGCGAACCAGTAATGGGTGAAGACTATATTTTCGGATAGCGAATGATGTTGGATCAATACAGCGATTTTCGCTCTTTATTTCCATGTCTGAATACTGGATTTCTTTAGCTATATTGCCAATAAACATCACTCCAGGATGCTTGGTAGAAACAAAGCACTTGACAGATTTTTCACCCTGGAGCAGGCTGGAACCAGAGAGAGAGCTGATTTGGATCGAGTAAGGCTCGATCAGATAATTAGTGGTTGAATATTCAGAAGTTACTGATTATGAGCTTGACGCGTTTCGTACGGGTTCTTTCAGGCATAATTTATGATTATTAGTTTGGGTATAGGATTTGCCCACATCCTGGAGGTTAGGAGATGAATACGAAAGCAACACTCTGTGTCGTGATGTGTATCTTGTTATCTTCATGTGCAATGTTGAACAAGGATTATTCTTTGGGACGCAAGGCAGAAAAACAAAAAGACTTTCAAACATCAGTAGAACACTATCGAAAAGCTCTGGAAAAATATCCGGAAAGTAAAATGCTTAGAACCGCTTTTATCAGGACCAGCGAAATTACTGCTCTTCAGTACTATCAGGAATATCAGCGAATTACTGGTAGAACTCTGAAAGATTTATATAAAGCCGATGCTCTCTTGGTTCTGGCACTGAAATATCAACCAGAAAACGCTCAGTACATTAATGCACGAGCAGATCACCTACAAAAAACCGAAAATCAAAAAGCACAAATTTTGGAGAAAAAGAATCATTGTATCCAGCTTGTTAAAGCAAACGAATATCAACAGGCAAAAACCCTCATAACTGAGCTGTATTCTTTGGATACCGAATTTGAAATCTGCCCAAGGCAACTGCTCAATGATATCAATTTGGGAGCATCAAATTACTATCGCCAAAAGTCCAAAGAAAAATATGATCTACGTGTCTGGGCAGAGGCATACAACCTTATAAATGAGGCCATTAGATATGATAATTCATCAACCAATACAGCCTTCAGGAATGATATTTCACAATCCGCACTAAACCACTATCTTGGAATTGCGAATACCCATCTTAAGAACAAAAAATACGGTGATGCTTTGAGTGAATGTAATAAAGCCAAAGGTTTTGGTATAGACGACCAGGTTAATAATAAGCTGGGAGAATTGCTTGTAAAAATCCATGAAGACTACGTCAAAGAAGCAGAAAAGTTTGCGCTTCAAAAGCAATGGAGCAATTGCGATTCCGAGTTAAGCAAGGCCAGACAGTATGGTGACACGGATCTGTTAATGCAAGCCACGCAAAAATTCAACGGTTGGAAGAGAGCATATCAATTGTATGATTCAGCAGTGACTCTTTCCCAAAACAACAACCTCCAACAAGCTATCCAAAATCTTGAAGAAGCCAAAGGCCTGCATCCGAAAGCAGTGGATATCTCCCAGTTTCTAACATCAAGCTATTTGAGAGCGATTGATTCCAATTATAGAGAAAAAAACTACTATGATGTGATCAATTATGCTGATAAAGCATTACGTATGAATCCTACTACAACCGAAAAAAACGAAGTCTCAAGGAAAAAAAATGAAGCTAACTCGGAATTGGTAGCCAAAAATCTTGAGCTGTTCAACACCTGTGTTGGGAACAAATACTATGGGCATGCCATGTTGATCGGGCAAAATCTGGTCGAGCTAAAACATGAAGGTATTACTAAAGAGCTGAATAGAATTGCGGACATCGTGAAACAAAACTCTATACAGCAATTTGCCGTGCTACCTTTTAAAAACCTGTCCTACACACCCAAAAGTGACTATGGCTCTATCATAGCAAACATGGTTCGGGATGAGATCAGCAATCGACCTGTCTTAACCAAATATCTCGGTTTCGTAAACAGAGATGAAATAGACCTCCTATCCAAAGAGTATTATCATCGAATGGATGGCATCATGAGGGAGCAAGATTCATATTCTGAAGGCGAGATGATTGCTGCTGACTATCTGATTGTGGGATCAATAAATGGCATTAATTTCGATACCAAACGGATTCAAACTGAGGACAAAAGTGTAAAATATGTAGTTGGCTCTCATAAGGAAGACAACCCTGCCTGGGCAAAATGGAAAAAAGATAGCGATGCAGCAGCCAATGCAGGTGATTACGTTGCCGATCAAACAGGAAGCGCCTTGTGGGGACTTGTTGCTGCAGTTGCCACTAGCCCTGGTTCCGAACCTCCAAAAAAAATCGATGTAAATGACTATGCATACTTCAACTACACGGTCGAAACATGGCTAAAAACAGCGACCTTAAGCTTCGATTGGAGATTAATCGATGCCCGTACCAGTGCCGAAATCCAAAAGGGATCCCATAACTTTAAGGTGGAACACTCAGACTATAACCATCCCGGAAATCAACAAGCCAATGTGAACTCTAAAACACTAAATTTGAAATCAGATTCCGTTATGGAAACAGATTTATTGAAGAAAACCGTGAGCCATATTGTAAATGGGCTTAGCAAAGACCTTGAGCAATTGCCTGCCTTGTTATATAATGGAGCTTCAGAACTTGACCGTCTCAATAAATCTGTACAGGCTTCAGAATTGATGGTAGCTGCCTATACTTTAAGACCCGAAAATACAACCTATCGAGATGCGCTTACAAGTAGACGGAATAAACTCAAAATTTTGAATCCTGCCACATATAAAACACTATCCCAAACTTTATCTACAAACCAGAAATCTGGAAAACCAAACGAAAAGAGTGCTTCTTCCCCGAATGATAATTCTGAAGACAAAAAACTCTATGATCTTATCTTAAGCTATGTGGTAGAAAATCAATATGATATGGCGCGGACGATGATTAAGCTCTTCATCGAAAAACATCCTGATAGCCAATACCTAAACTCCGTATTAGATTTAAGTTCAAAAATAATCAACAAGTGATTACACTTCTGAGTGAGAAAACCTGATTTGCACTGCATTCCTCGCAATAGTGTCCGAACATAGGCATCAGAGCTTTTGTCATGCTGTTATCTACAGGCTGATATCATCAAGGTTCAAACTAAAAGTCTATGTTACAGATGCTGCATCTGCACAGCGGAGCTGTATCCACACCCGTGATGCAACAACTATAATACTGCCAGGAAAGCACTACCCGTAAGTTCACAAATCTGGATGAGTATGGACGAGACAGATTTTGTGATTGACAGAATGAGACTAATTCAGAGATAGTATTGCCCATATAGTAAATATTGTAGCAACGTTGCTTGAGAATATCGGACAAAATACTGTACATAGGCAGGCGGATGATTACTGACTTTCATGCGAAGTACTATGCATACGAACTCAGCCGGATGGGCGGAGCAGGTGTAGAAAGAGTGGGAAGAGCTTTATTCGATGCCTGTGTTGATCTTAATCCCCATCAGATTGAAGCTTCCTTGTTTAGCTTACGCTCTCCGATCTCCAAGGGTGTTCTCTTGGCAGATGAAGTTGGTTTGGGGAAAACTATTGAAGCTGGCTTGACTATCTGTCAGTATTGGGCAGAGAAAAAGCGCAGAATCTTGATCATTTGCCCAGCATCACTGCGAAAGCAATGGGCATTGGAGATGCAGGAGAAGTTCAATCTTCCGGTGCAGGTATTAGACGCCAAAACTGCCAAGGACCTGGTGAAGAAAGGTCATGCCAACCCTCTCGATACTAAGCAAATAGTAATCGTATCCATGCATTATGCCGGGCAGAACGCAGGGTCAATTAAGTTGCTGCCTTGGGATTTAGTGGTGATCGATGAAGCCCATAAGCTCCGTAATGCTTATAGACATAGCAATAAGCTGGGTCAAGAGATCAGAAGGGCAACAGAGGGAATCAAGAAGATTCTGCTTACTGC
>JAQUHL010000072.1 GCA_028683635.1 Candidatus Cloacimonadota bacterium | reverse complement strand
TTTCATAATAACGGCATACAGAGAAGGCAAAAAAAGGGAATAATAATGCACTGAATCTTCGATCAGCAGGATCACACGCACCAATCCATTGGCGGTATCAAACTCCACATTCATTCTGTCTTCAACACTTTTGACCATCGCCAGGAACAGTTTGGTATCACCATTCCAAAGAAAGACATCGTCTATATAGACATTGTCTTCAGCATGATTTTCCCAGATAATGTAATCAGACTGAACGTTAAGTAGCAGTAACACCGGTAGGGTAGGAAAATCCTTTTTGATCGTCTTAGCTAATTCGAAGGGACCAATTTCACCAATCCGCATCATTGTAATCACCAGATCAAAGCTGTTGTCTTTTAGCTTTTCCAACGCATCTGCCCCAGTGGGGACACTTGTAATCCTGGGAGCTGTAGTTAGATTCAATTGGCGATATTCTCCAAAAATTTGTTCTGAAAGTCTGCCATCCTGTTCAAAGATAAAAGCATCGTAAAAGGTCGAAACAAGGAGGATATCCCGAACTCTATTTTGCATCAATTGGTGAAAGATATCTTCCCCAAACTTGAACTTGTTATAATAATAGTTCAATTCTTCCATTTTCATAAGCTGCTTACCACCTTAAGCGTAGTTATTACATGCTGAGCGGTTACCTCAAACACACACAGCACATTTATCTAATATGCAAATACAATCCCACTCATCGGGAAGATCCATTCATCTGCCTGGGTAGCGATGCTGATCTTATTTGTTGTTCTCGAAATTTTTGGGTATTTATTCTGTCCTGAAAAGATAGGAATTACCTCAATGGATTCCAGGCTATCCGGATGGATAAGCGAAATCCTGATTCCTTGCGTAAGTTCCGTAATAAAAACGCTAAGTTGATGCGATGTTTTGGGATAGAAGGTCTGGGTAGAGATGGAAAACTTCACTTGCTTCCCCATCAAATCTTTAAGCAGTGGATGCGAGCATCTGATCTCCAGGCATCCTTGTTTGCGGTTGATAACGGAGTTCAGGTCGATGCCATCGACTGATACGCCAGTTATTGTGAACTGCTCATCTGTCAGGCTGAAATTACTATCCATTAACCATCTGTATTCTACATCCTTACGCTGGAAGTATCGATTAAGAACCTTGTCCGAGTTTGCACAAGCCACAATGAAATAATCATTTTGCAGTACTTTCTCAAAAGTGAGCTCTGTATTTGTCCGAAAGTAGTGTTCGTAAAACTTAGTTTTCGGGTCACAGTGATGCTGCTCGTGAAGATGAACATCGCTAAACTTCAGGCTGTGCACAAAGTTCTTCCGATAATGGATATCTTTGTCCTTGTTATAAAAGAAACTTCTGAGGATCTCTCTGTAGATAAGCTCTCCAATTTCATTGCTTTGCAAGCGTTGAGAGATGGCAGATTCAATAATCAGATTGAGCTTGGAATCCGTAAAATCGCTGGAAACGAAATCTCTGCGAGACAGAGGAGAACTGGCGACTATGCTTCCCTCGGAGATATAGAATCTCTTTGCCCGGCGTCCAATCTGGCACAATAGTTCGTAAGCCGATCCCTGGTATTTTGCGGTTAGTTGCTCAACCCTGGTTTCAGGATGGCAATTTCCCAAAAGAGTTACCTCATCTCCAATCTCAAAGTTGTGATCCATACCCAGTTCGATAGTGATCATGTCCATGCTGATCCTTCCTATAACTGGCAGCACCTTTCCTTTGATACAAACCTTTCCCCGATTTCCGAGTAAAAAATCATAACCATCAGCATAACCCACTGGAATGATTGCATAAACGGTATCTTTACTCGCCTTATAGGTGAGGTTATACCCCAAAACTTCATTTTTTGATAGCGTTTTAATATGAGCAATTCGGGATTTAAAACTCATAACTGGTCTAAGGTCTATCTGAAGCATCTGTTGAGGAGAAGTATATACTCCATAGGATAGAATGCCCAAGCGGACGAGATTCATGGTTTCCTGCCCGGAATACTTACCCAAAAGTGCGGAACTGTTCGCTACATGAACATACTTTGGTGGAACAGGCAGAGCATTGATTACTTTCAGGAATCTACCGAGTTGCTTCTCGGAAAACTCTGTATTACTCTCACTTGAAGCGTAATGTGAGAAGATACCTTCGATCTCAAGATTGGCAAGTTTACATATCCTGTTCAGATCATTAAGGCAACTTTCGTAGTCTAATCCACTACGATGCATACCAGTATCTATCTTGATATGAATTTTCACCTTAGTTTTATGATCGTAAGCATATCTGTTAAGATCGTTTGCAAATTCGAAATTAGAGATCGCTACGCTCAAATCGTGTAGGATCAGATCCTCGATCTCCGTTGTCAATGATGGGGAAAGTACCAGGATTGGCATCTTTATTCCCTGAATCCTGAGCAGTTTTCCTTCTTCGCAGTTTGCCACTCCCAAGTAGCAAGCTCCCTCTTTGCTGGCAATTTTACTGATCTCAAATGCTCCATGCCCATAAGCATCGGCTTTGACAATTTGCATAAAGCTCTGCTGCGGAGCAAAAAAACGCTTCAACTCGGTTAGATTATGCCGGTAGCTATCGAGGTCGATCTCCACCCAGCTTCTTTCTTTGATCGCACTATTCATAGTTTGAAGGGTGTCAAAAATATTTGGCTGCTATATCAGCCAGGACGGAACGTTCTCCTTTTTCAAGGGTGATGTGGCCGCAGATCTCTTCATTCTTCAGCTTTTCCACAGCCACACTCAGTCCATTGCTCATAGCATCAAGATAGGGGATATCTATCTGATACGGATCTCCGGTAAGCACGATTTTTGTGTTTTCGCCGGCGCGGGTAATGATAGTTTTCATCTCGTGGGGAGTGAGGTTCTGTGCTTCGTCGATAATAATAAACTGATCGGGCAGGCTTCTTCCCCGGATGTAGGTAAGCGGTTCAAGCTCAAGATAACCATAATCCAAAAAATCATTGAGACTGGGTCGCTTCTTTCCTTTGTTATTACTATGAGGCTCATTATGCAGAGCCAGAAGGATATCCATGTTGTCATATATGGGCTGCATCCAGGGGTTGAATTTTTCACTTTTTGATCCTGGTAGGTAGCCCAGATCCTTGCCTAACGGAGAGATTGGCCTGGAAATGACCAGACGTGAATACTTTCCCTCCTCCACTACTTTTTGTAGGCCTGCTGCCATCGCCAGGAGTGTTTTTCCTGTTCCAGCCTTGCCGGATATTGTAACCAATTTTATCTCATCGTCTAACAGGATGTCAAGAGCCATCTCCTGTTCAAAGTTTCTGGCGCTAATTCCGAAAACATCCTGCCCCTTATAATACTGCAATTTGTATAGCATATTATGATTTTGATTGTAGCGGGTTGTTACTGCTTGTTCAGGACTAGTTTCATTGGAAAAACGCACGAATTCATGGGGGAACAGCTCTGGGAATTTATTAGGGATATATTTCTTTTCTTCAAGTTCGGCAAGAACTTGTTGGCTTGTTTCCTGGCTTGACCAGCCCGTGTAGTATTCGTCAAACTTGATGGTATCAGTTTCATAGTTCTCGGCAATCAAACCCACGCAATCTGCTTTGATGCGAACGTTAGCATCTTTGGATACCAGTGTCACAATGGATTTGGGATACTTATGTTTGAAATAGAGAGCAGTTCCAATGATCAGATTGTCATTCCGATCGAGGAAAAACAGCTTAGCAGCGGTATCAGTTACATCGTTATTTACTGTGATCTGGATATATCCTCCGGTTTGAGTTTTTACACCTTCCTGAAGGCTGCCCTGTTCCCGGAGAGAATCCAGATATCTGCCAATTTGCCTTGCGTTTCTACTTTTTTCATCCACACCCTTTTTGAATTGGTCAATTTCTTCGATCACCACTATTGGGATCACAACCCTATGCTTGCCAAAGGAGAACAGCGCCATGGGATTGTGAATCAGGACGTTTGTGTCCAGTACGAATATTTTTTTTTGCATTGGTATCCTCGTTTATCGATTGTAAATTTTATCTATTGTATTCCGATGCTCAGGAAACTCATCTATCAGTTTTTCCCGTTCTGCTATCTCAAAGTCTGTATATGAAAAGGAGGGGAAGAGGGTACATCCAGCAAGAGTATAGCCATTGCGATCTTTTACTTCAGCACAGAACCAGGTATGCCTGTGAACAATTATTTGTACGAGTTCACCAGCCAGGATGTCAGGTCCCAATATCTGGCTTTCCAGTCCTTTTTGTTTGCTCAGGAAATACATTTTCAGAGGTTCTCCACCATAAAAATGCCACATTTCATCACAATTTACCCTATGCCAGACTGATACTTCGTTTGCCGGAAGCAGATAGATAATCGAAGAACCGATCTTGCGGTTAGGAAAAATGACCTTTCCTGTGGCATCCTGGATGTCTGCAAAGAAAAGAGATTGCCAGTTGCGAATATAATATCCGCCCTCTGGATGAGGGATCATATTGAGTTTGTCAATGATGCTGTGATAATCTTTCATACTAAACTCTGCCATTTTTACTTAGATGACATAGTAAGCAAAAGCTCGCTTTGGAGTCAACAGAATTATCCACCAGAATTGGTATAAGAGCCTTAACTAATTGAAAATGCATATATCTAACCAGCAAAAAAAATACCTGGATTGGGAAACAAAAGGCGAGAGCCTTAAGGATATAACCTGGTGCCGGAGGGGGGACTCGAACCCCCACGAGCGCATCGCTCACTAGTCCCTGAAACTAGCGTGTCTACCAATTTCACCACTTCGGCACATCGGATGGTGAACCTCTTTAAAATAAGGCTTCTGATGTCAAGATAATTATCGTGGGTGGATATTGTTCAAGATGTCTAATATGCTATATTCAAGTTACTTAATCAATCACTAAGTATCTCTGAACACTTGCTGACATTAACGGTTGGCACATTTAGGCTTCAATAATGATACTCAATATGTATCAAAAAACCCTTAAGTTATTCTCCTTCCAGCAGAGGACCCATGCCATAAGAAATCGTTCCCGTGAAATAGCGTTTTTTCAGCTCAGGCAGCTTCTCGATCCAGGCTTGAACACCATATCTTTTGATGTAACACTGAGAATACATTTTCAAGTTGTGGGGAAGCACATTTGCTCTATCCAGCGCAGGTAACAGTTTGTTACAGGGAAATTCACCACATTCGTAGCACATAGAAACCTGATGCTGTTCTGCACAAATATAATTTTCACATCTGGCGTCCAGATGCAGGCAGTTACCATCCACTGCTCTGCAACCCGGGCAGGGTAACTGCTCTTCTTTGATGCCGTGCTTCACAAGGATTGGAAGTAGTTCCGGATGATCCTTCACCTTGAAACATGCGCATTCGCCGCAATAAATCCCGCAGGGGGATATCAGGTTAAGCTCTGATTGGGAGTTCATTTCACATCCTCATATTTCGTATTGGTCACTTAAGAACAAGATCCCTCATCTGTGTCAAGACTTTCGTGGGGTTCTGGGAGTTTGAATTTAACTTGACCAAAACCAAGCAGTTAAGAAAAGGGATCTGAAAATCCCTTTGAAAGGATAGGATCATGGAAGAAAAACGAAATCGCCCCTCAGAAGATAATACACATGTTACTGCTTCGCCCGTCTCGAATTTTATCAGATTTATTATCGACAACGATCTTGCTTCCGGCAAGCACTGCAAGATTATCACCCGTTTCCCACCCGAGCCTAACGGCTACTTGCATATCGGGCATGCAAAATCATTTTGCCTCAATTTTGGTTTGGCTCTCGATCACCAGGGAATCTGTCACCTAAGATTTGACGATACCAATCCCGAAGCCGAGGACATGGAATATGTGGATTCCATCATGGCAGATGTAAAGTGGCTGGGCTTCGATTGGCAGAACAAGCTTTTTTATGCCTCCAATTACTTCGATCAGCTCTATGAATATGCAGAATATCTGATCACAACCGGCAAGGCTTATGTCTGCGATCAAAGCCCCGAGGAAGTACGGGAATATTTAGGTACCCTAACCAGGCCCGGAATCAATAGTCCATACCGGGACAGATCCTGTGAAGAGAATCTGGATTTGTTTCGCAGAATGAAAGCTGGAGAATTTGAAGAAGGGACAAAATCCCTTCGCGCCAGGATTGATATGGCATCTCCGAATCTCAATATGAGAGATCCGGTCCTCTATCGAATCAAGAAATCTTCCCACCATCGTACTGGCGATAAGTGGGTAATCTACCCGATGTATGACTACACACACTGCATTTCCGATGCGCTGGAGGGAATCACTCATTCCATCTGCACTCTCGAATTTGAAGATCATCGTCCTCTCTATGACTGGATATTGGATCAGCTTCCTGTCCCATGTCACCCCCGCCAGATCGAATTTGCCAGATTGAACCTTTCCTACACAGTGATGAGTAAACGCAAGTTACTTGAGCTTGTGCAAGGAAAATATGTATCCGGTTGGGATGATCCCCGGATGCCCACCCTGGCAGGTATGCGCCGCAGAGGTTACACACCCGAAGCGATCCGGGAATTTAGCGATAGGATCGGGGTTGCCAAGGCAAATTCAATTGTGGATTACAAGCTTTTGCAGTTTTGCCTTAGGGAGGATCTGAATAAAAAAGCCAGGCGTGCCATGGCAGTGCTCGATCCATTGAAAATCACTATCGAAAATTATCCCCAGGATCTGATCGAGGAACTCGAGGCTGAAAACAATCCCGAAGATCCGCAAGCTGGAACCAGGAAACTTCTTTTCTCCCGCGAAATTTATATTGAGAAAGAGGATTTTATGGAACATCCACCCAAAGGATGGTTCAGGCTCTCTCCGGATAATGAAGTGCGGCTCAAACATGCCTATTACATCAAGTTGAAGGAAATCGTCAGGGACGAGCAGGGCAATATCCAAAGCCTGGTCTGCACCTACGATCCGGATTCCAAAGGTGGCTGGACGAATGATGCCAGAAAAGTAAAAGGAACCCTGCACTGGGTATCATGCAACCACGCCATCCCCATCGAGGTTAGGCTCTATGAACAGCTTTTCACTGCCTATGATCCAATGGAAACAGAGGAAGGCAAGGATTACAAGGACTATCTGAATCCAGAGTCACTCATGGTAAAACCCATCTGCTATGCGGAACCCAGCCTTCTGCTTGCCAAGCCCCAGGAGAAATTCCAGTTTCTGAGGTTGGGATACTTCATCGTGGATTCGGATTCGACACGGGATCACAAAGTTTTCAACCGAATTGTCACGCTCAAAGATAGCTGGAACAAAACTCAGAAGAAATCATAAAGCTATACATACCATGCCCTTTGCCCTGATGGAAAGAACTCAGCTTCCAGACCCGTGATGGAACCTGTTATGTGATAGGCAATGCGTAAGTATTGGGTGAGCTTAGCGTGAGCATAGTGTGAACAATGCGTGGAATTCCACGCATTGTTCACACTATGCTCACGCTAAGCTCACACTAAGCTCAGAATACCGGAGAAGTAAAAATGAAAAAAACCAGCGAAGGAAAGCCGCAGAAAACCTTCCGATGGATGACTTAGTCATAAAAACAAAAGCGTTTGAGAGGATGTTTGGATCAGTTGATCCCGGCATTGATACCCCTGCCAGAGTATCCTGCCTTTTGAGCTATTGCAGCACCTTAATCTCGCATAACAAAAAGGAACAAGCCCTGGATCTGTTGGAGATGCATGAAGCTATTTTGCATACGGTTGAAGACCAGGTGTTTCTACTTGAGTCTTATGAAAGCATCGCTGGATTATACAATCAATTGGCACAGCACAAGAAAGCTTATGACTTCCTCAGGATGTATGCAGAAACCGAGGACAAACTATTCGTGGAGAACTTATCCAGAAAACTGAGCGAATACAAGAAAAACTTCGAAATGGAAAAACGCCAGTATGAATCCATGAACATCATTGATATGGCATCTAGGCTTGCCTCAATTGGTGTGATCGTGGGAGGAATCACTCACGAAATAAACCAACCCCTGAGTGCCATAAATGTTAATGCGGATAGTGTTCTATACTGGAACAAGCACAATCCTGGCTACCTTCCGGAGATAATTGTTCGATCCAGTACCGAGATCTCACATTCTTCCAAAAAGATTGATCAGATCATATCACACATGCGGAAATACTGGACGAGTGTTGAGCCAAAACCGACGGACAAGGTGGAA
>JAQUHL010000071.1 GCA_028683635.1 Candidatus Cloacimonadota bacterium | reverse complement strand
AATCATCTCTGGGACAGGCACGAAGCATTGGGCTATATCCAGAGTGAACCCAGAATTGTAAAGCCCATGAACTATCCTTCTCCAGCACCGGGAAACCTCTTTCATACCATTGGCTTGAAGGGCTATTCCCTCAGGTTGTTTTGCCTTACGGGGCAGATGTTTATGCCACCCTGCGATTCACCTTTCACTGCTTTTGACAGGTATTGGGAAGAATACAAAACGGACGAGGTTCCCGTTATCCTTGATTTTCATGCCGAATCCACTGCTGAAAAGAGAGCTATGGGTTGGCATGTGGATGGCAAGATTTCTGCCATTTTGGGAACTCACACGCATATCCAAACTGCGGATGAAGAGGTTTTGGAACAAGGAACAGCCTATATCACTGATGTCGGCATGACTGGTGCTCATGATTCTGTGATCGGAATCAAGAAAAACCTGATCCTGGAGAAAATGCGGACAGGAGTGCCTGTGCGCTATGAAGTATCGAACCGGGGACTCCAGATCAATGGAGTTCTCCTAAACATCGATGAAATCAGCCGCAAGGCTTTGTCAATTGAGCGTATAAGAACTCTGGTGGGGGATTGATGGATAAAATACTTACCGGTAAACCGGTTGCAACTTTGATAAGACAGGAAACGTCGGATTTGATCCTGAAACACAAGCTTCGTCCCAAGCTTCTCTTGATCCAGATTGGTGAAGATCCAGCATCCGAATACTATGTTCAGAACATCGTTAGAAGCGCTCAAAAAATCGGATGCGAAGTGGATTTCTGCCCTTTGGATGTCTCCCTGAGCCAGGATGCCTTGCTTGGTAAACTTCACCAGGCAAATACTGATGATTCCATCCACGGGATTATGCTCCAAAAGCCTCTGCCCAAGGGTTTCGATGAAAACCTCATCAACCAGAATATCAATCCGGATAAGGACGTGGATGGTATCCATCCGCTTAATCTTGGCAAGCTCTGGCTGGAAATGGAGGCTTTTGTTCCTTGCACGGCACAGGCCGTAATCGAAACCCTGAAACATTATGAAATCAAACCTGAGGGTAAAAAAGTAGTGATACTTGGGCGTAGTGCTGTGGTGGGAAAACCTCTGGCAGCATTGCTTCTGAGCAAAACATCCTGGGGAAACGCCAGCCTCAGTGTGTGCCATAGCAGAAGTGTTGATCTGGTTAATGAGACCACTAAAGCTGATATTGTGATCGCTGCTATTGGCAAGTCCGAGTTTGTGAAAGCCGGGATGATCAAAAAAGATTCTATCCTGATCGACGTGGGAATAAATGAAACAATCCTGGCCGACGGAACTTCCACCTATTGTGGCGATATAGATTATAATTCCTGCTTTGATAAATGTTTGGCGATTACACCAGTTCCCGGTGGAATTGGATCCATAACCACCTCTTTACTAATAAAAAACCTTGCGCTTGCCTGCCTCAGAGCCCAGGGACACACAAAAAATTATTGACGATTTTGGTGATGTTTTTTTTGATGCAAAAAGAAAGAAAAGACGATTCCGATGTTTGGGAGGAATGATGCAAAAAAAGAGATTAACTCTCTTGGTTGCCGTTGTTTTGCTTGCGGCAGTAATGAGTTTTGCAGGGTGCGGAAAGTCCGGCAGTAAATTTGCCAATTCAGCACCTACAATTAAGATCACATCCTATGAGGGTGTTGATACAATGAATCAATTTGTGCTTGATGATGATGGGAACCAGATCCTTGACGATCAGGGCAATCCCATCCCCAATCCCTTTTATCAATCACTTGCAGATCTGGAAACTTCGACTCCTATCTTGTTCCAGCAAAGCATCTATTGGCACGCAACGGATACGGATGGATCCATCGAAGGTTATGCTTTCAGGCTTTTGGACGAATCGGGCAACCCCATATCCACTCCTGGAAACAGGTTCTTAGATGGTACTGGTGCAGTTACTCCTGATAACGTTGCCAACAAGTTTGGTGTGGGGTGGATACTTCATTACAACTTGGGTGCGAATCAGAATATTCCTCTCGATAGCCCTGATGCAAATCGAACCATTTGGTCTTCCAAGAAGTATGTTACAATCAACTTCCCAGGTGCCGATGCCAATGGTAATCCCAGCCCCAGGATAAGCAGATTTGAAGTCATTGCCAAAGATAACAGGGGTGATATCACTCAACAAGCAGCGTTTCGTGTATTCAAAACTTCCTCTGCAAAACCTACCTGTACAGTAACAACAACCAAGGGCAATCCCGATGGCGGGCAGGTGGGAACAGGTATTCGCTTGAGTTTTTCACTTCAGGATCCCGATCCATTCTTACAAGCGACGGCCTGGTATTATGAATTCAAGGTTAGAAAGTTTACTTATCCAGGTAATCAGATGATCTCGACAACGGATTGGATTTCTACTTCAAGTCAACCTAAGATCAATCAGTATCTACTTACTAAATATACAACTCCCTCTCTTTCCAGCGATTACGACTCAGCGGGTCAACAGGTTACCTATACTGAGGTTTTGGGAAGAGTCTTTGACCTTGCCGGTATTGTCTCTGATACACTGGTTTACAATGAGCAGGGGCAGTTGATTGGAAAATCAACAATTACTTTTGCCGTCAAAGAGGGTTTCCATCCCAGAACCGATATCTATCCTCAGAAATTCTATTCCCTTGGCGATTATCATTTTATCGACTACAACGACGAATCCACTCCGGAGATTCTGCCCTTTACGATCATTGGCGGAGTTCAAAGATTTGCCACGCCCCTGTTTAAGAATTTCGAAAATGAATATACCGCCGTTCACAGTTCCAACATAAAGGTCTGGGTAAGATGGGGCTGGTGGGGAGAATATGCCCGTGTCACCACTGGTGGACAGGAAATCCCCGTCACAGATCCTTATGAAAGGAAAGTAGATAAAGTTCTCGATGCTACGACCAACCGGAACTACTATAGCGAAATTACTCATTTCGATATCCGCTTCAATGGTGAGCCATACAACTTTGTCGGAGGATATATTGTTACCGACAATGATAATAAACGCTGGCGCAGGGTTCCCACGAACTCTCCTTTGGGGCAAACTGTGGTGCTGACCAACCCCCTGATCTATCCCGGAACTCATACTTTTGAAGTACGTTGCGTTGATCTTCAGGACGAGGTTGACCCCAATCCGGCCGTCATCCAGTTCAAACTCGAATCCTATATTCCACCGGCAAGCAGATCCGGTATCCTGATCATCGATGACGATCAAAACAATGCCACTTACGCTCCTGATGATGTGGTACAGGAAAAATATGAATACATGCTTTCCGGCTACAATGGCACCAAAACATTTAAGATCAGAAACGCAGAATCCAACCCCGGTAATACCTTTGCCGATGTCCGGGGACGTAATTTGTCTTTGAGTGATCTGCAGCACTACAAAATGGTGATCCATCATAGCGATCATCCCAGCAATTCCAGCACCTTGCCCAGGGATCATGACGGAATTACCATGTACATCCAAAATGGTGGAAATCTTCTGCTATCCGGCACTCACCTGGTTTCTTCAATGTTGGATGCAGTTGTCACTGCCTCTCAGCGAACTCTGATATCCAATCTTGGGATTAACTATGCCTTGGGATCAGCCAGTTCTGTTCTGGGTTCTGCCACTGGAATTCAAATCAATCCTTTCATGCAAAAGGCCGTCGGACAGGCTGGTTTTTCTGATCTTTATACTCAGTACTTCGATGAGGACGATCCCACAAACTATCCTGAAGCCACCTTTAACTCAGTGGTTAATGCACGTAAGGGTATTGGTATAGTGACCTATTTCAATAACTACACTGCAGAACCTATTTACCGCTTGGGATGCAAACCGACCAGCTATTATTCATATCCACCCACACAGGCTCAGTATGACCTGTTTAATAATAAAGTTATCGGCTTGCGCCAGGTCAATCCAAACAACCGCTGTTATCTACTCGGCTTCCCGCTTACCTATATGCACAAAAACAATGCGAAGCTGATGATGGATAAGATTCTCGGCGAAGTAATGTAAATAATACCCTTCTTCTCAAATATCGAAGCCCGGATCATCGATCCGGGCTTTTTATGTAGCTATCAATAATGATCTTATATCGTGTTTAGTTTGAAATGACATAATCCATGCCCAACCCACCACCCAATATTGTATGGGGCTCCGCCCCATGCCCCGTTTGATTATGTCATTTCAAAGTGGAAACTGTATTAGACCATTTAATTATGGGTTGTAGGGCGAAGCACTACTCCTTTAAGGGTGGTGGCGGGAATAGATTTACAAAAATAAGCCTCACAACCAGCATATTTGGATGTCTGTATTTCGATAAATCGGGATGTGCAACGGTCTTAATGAATAAGCTGAATACCCTTCTTTGAATAAACATTAGTGTCATTAGTATCCATTCCTGAAGACACCCTCCCTCTCCGTTCCACAGCGTTAATCACTTCTTAATCTACCCTTAATCAAGCGTTAATTATTAACGCTTGATTAAGGGTAGATTAAGAAGTGATTAACGCCTTCAAGTAAGGGAGGGCTATATGCAGGCTGAATTTTTCATTGACAAAATCCTAATCCAAAATTCGTGTAAAAAAAAGAGAAAAGCGTTTTAAGATAATCTAACTGTGATCTATCTTATTCTAAAATGGAGTACTTATGAAAATACTCATCACTGGTGGTGCCGGATTTATTGGATCCCATTTGGCGGAAAGGTTGTTGAATGACGGTCACCAAGTTCATGTGATTGATAATCTTTCCACGGGAAGATTGGAAAATATAGAATCCTTCAGGGATCATCCGAAGTTTGCCTACACAATCGGAACCATCCTGAATAAAGAGCTGATGGATAAGCTTATTTCCAAATCCGAGCAAGTCTATCACCTGGCTGCAGCAGTGGGAGTCAAATATATTATCGAAAATCCTTTGCTTTCTCTGAAGACCAATATTGTGGGCACGGACAACGTTCTGGAGCTTGCCAACAAATACAAAGCCAAGGTATTGATCACTTCCACCTCCGAGATATATGGAAAAAGCGAGAAGGTGCCCTTTGCGGAAAATGACGATCGGCTGTTGGGATCCACTCAGATCAGCAGATGGGGCTATAGTTGTTCCAAAGCGATAGACGAGTTTATGGCTCTGGCATTTTATCGAGAAAAAAAGCTTCCGGTGGTGATTGTAAGGTGCTTTAACACTGTGGGACCCAGGCAAACCGGTCAATATGGGATGGTACTTCCGAAATTTATCAAAGCGGCTTTGCTCGATCAACCCATCATTATATACGGCAACGGAAAGCAATCCCGCTGCTTTGCAGATGTGTCCGATGTGGTGGAAGCATTCATCAAACTCATGAATGACAAAAAATGCGAAGGTGAAGTATTCAACGTGGGAACCACCGAATCCATCTCCATTGAGGAACTTGCCAAGAAAGTCAAAACCATGTGCAAGAGCAAATCCAAGATCGAATTTATGAGCTATGAGGATGCTTTCGAAGAGGGTTTTGAGGATATGATGCACCGCATGCCAGCCTTGAACAAGGTTCGTGATTTCATCGGATACGAGCCAAAACTAAAACTTGATGACATCATTAAACGCATGATAGAATATTATGAAAACTAAAGCAATAGCTCTGTTTTTCTGCCTGATGATCATATCCGGTAATGGTTACGCAATAGACATTCCCCTAATCAAAAGTTCCATCCAGATATCGGTCTCCATCACGGGATATGTGGATCGACCCGGAACCTACCAGATCAATTCCCCCAGCAGGTTATCCGAGGCACTTGAAAACGCAAAACCACTCATGCAGCCACAATCTGGGGCAACACAGGTCATCCCGGAGCATAGCATCGATCCCTACTACTTCACACTTAAGTCAGTTGAAAAAGAGGAAGAAATTGAGGGGCTGAAGAACCAGGCTCTGCGCTCAGTTACCATTATCCGGGAAGGAAACTCCAGCCATTACGACCTGCAGAAGTTTTATTGTGGTGGAGATCTGAGCCAGAATCCTGTGATCAAAGATGGGGACATTATCCACGTCAAAGCCATCAGTAAGGTTGTCTCCATCCAGGGTAGTGTGTTCAAACCCGGAGAATATGAATACCTCAAGGGCGACAAATTGAAGGACTTACTGATTCTGGCACAGGGGTTCAAACCTGAGGCTGATCTGAAAAGCATTTTGATCTACCGCTATAAAGAAAACAAGGTCGATTTCGATGTTTATTGCCTTGATCTTTCCAGTTATGAACAAGATGCTTCTCTGCTTGAGTATGGTCTTGAGGAAACTGATCGAATCATGGTTCCCACCAATTCCCAATTCAGGCGTAGCTGGAATGTTCAGATCGAAGGAAAGATCAATGCACCGGGTGAGTACCTGATCGACAAGGAAACCCGGCTCTATGATCTGTTGGTGCTTGCAGGCGGTCCAGCGGACAATGCAGATCTTGTCAATTCGATCATTGTCAATCGCACTCTCACTGAAAAGATAGATCCGGATTTCGAGCGTCTCAAAAGCATGTCCATTACCATGGTGACCCCAATGGAATATAATTACTTGAGAGCAAAGCTTCGTCAGATCACCGGAAAATACTCTCTGAACCTTCAACAGTGCTGGGATAGCAAGGGCGAAAAAAGCAATCCTCTGCTCAATGATGGAGATTTGATCTTCATCCCGGCCAAGCTGGAGATGGTGTGGGTGAGTGGCCAGGTGAAAAATCCTGGCTTAGTGCCTTGGGTTGAAGGGAAAAACTATGTTTATTACGTTGAGCAGGCGGGAGGTTATACAAACAATCGCAAATTTCTTGGCACCAGAATTATCCGTCACAGTTCCGGCAACTGGGTGAAACCCACCAAAAAACTATCCATCAGACCCGGTGATACCGTCTTTGTCGCAGAAAAAACAGACCGCGATTTCTGGTTGGACGTTAAGGACGTAGCCCTGCTTACTACGCAGTTACTAACAATAATAATCGGTCTCAGAACCGTTTCGAACTACTAAGAAAAACAGCGGATACCGCTGACGCATAAGTTACAGAAATTATCTTTAGAGGTTAAAACAAAAATGAAAGTTCCAATGCTCGACCTACATGCACAATATGAAAAAATCCTTCCCCGGATCAGGGAAGAACTCGAGAAAGTATTCTCAAACCATCACTATATTATGGGCGAACAGGTAAAAGAACTGGAAGCCAAAATGGAAAAATATCTGGGGATCAAGCATGCCATTGGATGTGCCTCTGGAACGGATGCTTTGGTAATTGCGATTAGAGCTCTGGGAATCGGAGAGGGTGATGAGGTGATCACCACTCCCTTTACTTTTTTTGCCACCGCTTCCTCAATCTGGCGAAATCATGCCAAGCCTGTATTTGTGGATATTGATCCCAAAACTTTCAATCTGGATCCTGCCAAAATCGAAGCGGCAATAAGCCCTCGCACCAAGGCAATCATGCCAGTTCACCTCTTTGGCCAACCTGCTGATATGGAAGCAATAATGGAGATTGCCAGAAAGCATGATCTCTATGTGATCGAAGATAATGCCCAGGGTATTGGAGCTACTTTTGCAGGTAAGATGTCCTGCTCCTTTGGGGATATTGGCACTCTTTCCTTTTTCCCCAGCAAGAATCTTGGGGCGATGGGTGACGCTGGGATGTGTTTAACCAATAACGACGATCTCGCTGCGAAGATGCGTCAGCTTCGGGTACACGGAGAAAATCCCAAGTATTTCCATAAGTGGGTGGGCCTGAATAGCAGGCTCGATACAATGCAGGCAGCAGTCCTGCTTGTTAAGCTCGATGAGCTTTCCGCCTGGTCTGAAGGCCGCAGGAAAAACGCCGCATACTACAATGAAGCTCTCAAGGATATCAAACAGGTGCGCACTCCCTATATCGATCCCCGGGCGGTGTCTATTTACAATCAATACACTCTGATCTGTGAAGACCGGGATGGTCTGATGAAACATCTTAATGAGCAGGGGATTGGCTGTGCAATTTATTATCCGCTGTCTCTTCACCTGCAAGAGTGTTTCGCTTCCTTGAACTATAAAGCCAATGACCTGCCAGTGTCCGAAATGATGAGCCAGAAAGTGCTGTCCATTCCGATTTATCCTGAACTGAGCACAGAACAGTTGGAAGCAGTGGCTGCAGCAATACGTAACTACTATAAATAGGCAGGGAATATGCATATCATCGTTT
>JAQUHL010000070.1 GCA_028683635.1 Candidatus Cloacimonadota bacterium | reverse complement strand
CTGATGATCTCAGATCTCTGCATCGGAGATACCAGCTCGCTTCTGGCAGAATGCGTAGCCCTCGATAAACCTGTCATCACTTTCCGCACCCCCCGGGCCAAACGCAGCCTGGATGAGATCGATGAGCTTCTGGATCTTTTTTCCACCCGCATCACAAACTTTGATGAACTGCTTGCCACAATCCCGGAATTGCTTGCCAATCCTGCCAAGAATCAGTCTGGCAGAGCCCAGGCCAGAGCTCTCATGTTCGATTCACTCGATGGCAAAGCCGGTTGGCGGGCAGCACAGCATATTCAAGCCCTGCTAAATCCCAAGTCCTGATCCGATCCACAAATCCACTATTAAAGACCAATGAATAATGGGTTGCAGGGCGAAGCTCTACTCCTCTTAGGGTGGTGGGCGGGAATAGATTTACATAAATAAGCCTCACAACCAGCATATATGGAAGTCTGTTTTTCGATAAATCGGGATGTGCACCGGTCTTTGAGAATGGTGAACGGTGAATGGTTAGTGGTTTGGAATACCTTAGCCCAACGGGCGGCATATCATAGGCAGGGCGTGGAGCGAAGCGTAACCCCTGTACAAGCGCAACCCCACACCCACCACCCAAGCCCCGCCAGGGGCGACATCACTCCTGCTACATACCAAACACCCTGTTCGGATCCCAATGCCTTTTCAACCTCGTCTCACTTTGTGGTGACGAGGACGTCCCCACCCCATTAACATCAGAAGACCATTGAATAATGGGTTGCAGGGCGAAGCCCTACTCCTCTTAGGGTGGTGGGCGGGAATAGATTTACAAAAATAAGCCTCACAACCAGCATATTTGGAAGTCTGTTTTTCGATAAATCGGGATGTGCACCGCCTATAAGTTCAATCCGCTAATCCGTGTCCCATAAACGCACTGTTAGACAACCTATTGCACAGGATGGAATCCACCCCGAAAGTTCAGTGATAAAAGCAGTTGCCAATACCCGAATATCGGGTATATTTTCCCTTATGGTTAGATCAGGGTGGGAAGGTCCAGACGGTATGTCGCTTCTGAATCTTGATGAGCAGAAAAGGTGATTATAGCTCCCTCCCATAATGCTTAGCCATGCAACGATATTCAATTTTGAGAGGTGAGTATGAAAAAGTGCCTGGTTTTTTTTGTTATCTGCCTTGGCTTGCTGGCAAGCGTCAGCGCAGTGGAAAAATCCCCAACCATCAATGTAAAACCCAATGAAGTAATACCCGAGGAAGCACTGGATTCTCTGCCATCAGAATCCTTGTATCTGCTCAATTCGATATCCCCGCTCAACCATGCCGACTACGGGTTTGAGAATTACGCAGATCTTGCCCGGATCGATTATGGCTCTCCCATAAAGCTGTATCAGATAACCCCCGAAAGTATTCTGGATTACGAGCCGGACTGTCCGGTGGGAGCTCTTTTGAAAATGACCTGTCATTGGTATCTTCCTCTTCTGGTTAGCGGACAGATTCGGTCTCTGATCTTAGTGGAACAAAGGGAAGATGACGCCTATCTTCCTGTATCCCTGGGTTATGCAAAACTGGCAGAGCTTTTGAACAAAGCATACCAAAGCCCGGAATGGGCGCAAGAGGGCTCAAAACTGGTGGTCGTTTACCAGGCAGAAGAGTTCTTTTTGGCAAATCCCATGGCAAAACCACAAACCCTTTTCCCGCTTCAAGTCCAGGCTAACCCTGAAATTGAACCCAGCCAGGATTTATTTACTGTTATCCAAAGGATTACTCCCACCATTCAAAGCAAGCTGCGAGGAGGATACTGATATGAAAACTAATCATGCTTCTCTGAGATTTCTTGTTCTGCTTCTGCTGATTATATCTGGCACTCTTACTGCCAATATCCTCGATGTTCAGCAGGTTTATCAATCACAAACCCAATGGTGCTGGGCAGCTTCTTCCCAAGCCGTACTGAATTATTACGGATTCCCTTGCACTCAGGATCAGATTGCCCAATATGGAACAGAAGGTGCCAATGAATGGAACTGGTTGTGGGGAGAATCCACGAACCCCACCCGCAGAGGAATAGACCTGATCCTTAACCATTTTGGCAGTTTGCAAACTACCTCCTATATCCGAGCTCTCACCCTCGACGAATCAAACCAGAACATGCTGCTCAACCGTCCCTTTTTCATCAGATGGGAATGGAGTGATGGAAGTGGGCATTTTCTTGTGACAAAAGGAGTTGTGGATCAGACTATACATCTGATGGATCCCTGGTATGGGCCGACGATCAATTCCTATGATTGGACGCTCAGTGGCAGTTCCCATACCTGGACTCACAGCCTGGGTATCACAACTTCGCCTGCGGCAATGGATCCTCAGAATCCTTATCCTGAAGACAACGCCACAAACGTTTCAACCACTCCCGCCCTGGCTTGGACAAACAATCCCAATGCCCTGTCCATTGAAGTGCTCTTCGATACTGAATATCCTCCTGTGGCATCCGTCTATAGTGGCGATGTGATTTCTTCTCTTTCCAATACGCAGCTTGGAGGAGAGCTCACTGCAGGAACATCATATTATTGGAGGATCATAGCGAACCTGGGGTCCAATGTTTTCTGGGGGCCGGTTTGGACTTTTCAGACCGGGATGGGGGAAGGTATCATCCTGTTGGGAAACGGAGCCATCACCAACGGCTCATCCACCTATCCAGCCCCATACGGAAACAGGTTTTGGGGAGCCAAGCACCAGATGCTGATTCCCGCAAGTGAATTAATGGATGCCGGATTACATGGTGGTGACAATATCGAGAGGATAGGATTCAATGTTGCCAGCGCCAGAGCCACACCCCTAAGCAGTTTTACGATCAAGCTGGGGCACACAGACGTGCCATCCCTTACAGATTGGATAAGTGGTCTCACTACCGTCTGCAATCCAGTTACTTACACAGATGTAACCGGCTGGAATTATCACGATTTTGATACTCCCTATGTCTGGGATGGAGAGAGCAACCTGGTGGTCGAGACTTGTTTTAACAACTCATCATATACTGGTAACTCGATGTTTTATCAAACCACTACTCCGGGCTATTATTCCACCCTCTATTACCGTGCCAATAACAACAACGTGGCAAACAGCACCTCGATCACCTACTTCTATGAACAACGACCAAACATGCTGCTGAAGATCAGCCAGCAAATGGCTGGTATCGATGAGATCAACGTGGTCTCCAATGCAAACAACATCCTGGTAAGCTGGGGAGCCGTGGCAGGAGCAAATTCCTATAAAGTATATGCAGCGGACACTCCCTATCCGGATGTTTGGGGAGAGCCCATCGCAATCGTTGACACCACCCAGTATTCAGATCCCGGACAAAACAAGCGGTTCTACCGGGTTGTTGCCAGCTCCAGTGTGCCTTGATCCGTGTAATCGAGGGTGTAGGGATGGTTGGGCTTTAGTTTTCCCGCCAGGATTTCTTTGGCGAGGAAATCTTCGAGTTCTTTCTGGATCAGGCGTTTAAGAGGTCTGGCACCATATTGGGGATCGAATCCGGCTTGGGCAAAATGGGCTTTCAGGCTATCTGTAAAGCTTAGCAGCAGGTTCTTTTTCTCAAGCTGGGTACCGAGTGCGGAAAGCTGGATGTCCACAATTTTGCGGATATGCTCTTTGCTTAAGCGATGGAAGATGATGATATCATCCAGGCGGTTCAGGAATTCCGGACGGAAATGGTTCTGCAGGATCTGCATCAGCTCGGGTTTGAGGCTTTCGGTATCGATTTCTCCCGACTCATAGATCAATTGTGAGCCAAGATTCGAGGTCATGATGATGATCGAATTCTTAAAATCGACTGTTCTGCCCTTGCCGTCGGTAAGCCTGCCATCGTCAAGGATTTGCAGGAGCACGTTGAAGACATCGCCATGCGCCTTTTCGATCTCATCGAAGAGGATGACGCTATAGGGACGGCGGCGGACTGCCTCGGTGAGATAGCCACCTTCATCGTATCCCACATACCCTGGAGGCGCACCGATCATTCTGGCAACCGAATGTTTTTCCATAAACTCACTCATATCCAGGCGAATGATGGCTTTTTCACTATCGAAAAGAAAGCTTGCCAGGCTTTTGGCGAGCTCTGTTTTACCCACTCCGGTGGGACCCAGGAACAAGAAAGAACCGATGGGACGGTTACCATCGCTCAATCCACTGCGGGACCTGCGAATAGCATTGGCCAGAGCAGCTATGCCATCCTCCTGGCCGATGACTCTTTGCCCGAGGATAGCTTCGATCCTTAAGAGTTTTTCCATTTCGCTCTGCATGAGTTTGGAGACGGGGATGTTTGTCCATTTGGAAATAATCTCCGCCACCAGTTCTTCATCCACAATCTCTTTTAGAAGTTGGTCATTGCCACTGTTTGCATCGCTTTTGGGGGCATAAGTTTGCAGCAGCTTTTCCTTCTCTACCAGTGAGCCGTAGCGGATCTGGGCAGTCTTTTCATAATCCCCCTGCCGTTCGGCTTTTTCTGCCTCGGCTTTAAGGAGATCTATTTCTTCCTTGAGTTGGCGAATCTTTTGCAGCTGGTTTTTCTCGTTTTGCCAGCGCAACTGAAGAGAATTGAACATATCACTCAGCGAGGCGATTTCGGATTTCACCTTTTGCAGACGCTGACGGGAAAGCTCGTCCTTTTCCTTTTCGAGGGAAAGACGCTCAATCTCGAGCTGGCGCAGCTTTCGCTGGGTTTCATCGAGTTCGGATGGCATGGAATCGATCTCCATCCGGAGTTGGGCACAGGCCTCATCGATCAGATCAATGGCTTTGTCCGGAAGGAAACGATCCGCAATATAGCGGTTTGCCATCACAGCAGCGGAAACCAGAGCAGTATCAGAGATCTGCACTCCATGATGAATCTCATATTTCTCGCGGATGCCCCTAAGGATGGAGATAGTATCCTCAACCGAGGGTTCCTGCACCAGGATGGGCTGAAAGCGCCGCTCCAGAGCAGCATCCTTCTCTATGTATTTGCGGTATTCATCCAGTGTCGTTGCTCCGATGCAATGCAACGATCCTCTTGCCAGAGCTGGCTTTAACATGTTTGAGGCATCAACCGAGCCCTCGGCAGCTCCGGCACCCACCACGGTGTGCAATTCATCGATGAAAAGCAATATCTGGCCCTCGGATTTTTCCACTTCCTGAAGCACAGCCTTCAGACGCTCTTCAAACTCACCCCGAAACTTGGCACCGGCTACCAGAGCCGCCATATCAAGCTCCAGAAGCTCCTTCCCCTTCAGGTTTTCCGGAATATCGGAGGCAATTATCCTGCGGGCCAGGCCTTCCACGATGGCAGTTTTCCCCACTCCGGGATCTCCGATCAAAATGGGATTGTTCTTGCGCCGGCGGGAAAGAATCTGGATGGTGCGGCGAATTTCGTCGTCCCGGCCAATCACGGGATCGAGCTTTTCCTGGCGTGCCAGGCGGGTAAGATTCCTGGCATATTTCTCCAAAGCCTGATATTTAGCTTCGGGGTTTTGATCGGTTACCCGCTGATTGCCGCGCAGCTCCTTCAAAGCAGAGAGCACGGCCTCGCTGGTCACACTATTGGCTTTGAGCAATGGGGCAGCTTCCTTCCCCTTGCTCAGAAGGGCGAGGAGAAGGTGCTCGAGACTGATATATTCATCACTGAGGGCATCAGCTTCCAGCTCTGCCTGATGCAATACCTGAAGCAGATTTTGGGATAGATAGCTCTGGCTGTTACCACTGATCCTGGGCAACCTGGCAAGGGCAACCTCAAGCTCGCTCTGGATCTTGGCAAGCGGAGCTTCAAGCTTTTTCAGCACCGGCACCACCAAACCATCATCCATGGCAAGCATGGCCGAAAACAGATGCAGATCGCCAATCTCCTGCTGTCCAAGCTCCATGGCGAGATCTTGCATGTTTTGCAGGGCTTCCTGCGACTTCAAGGTAAAACGCTGGGTGTTCATAATTCATCTCCTGAGGACAAGATAACTCATTGGGGATACATGTCAAGGGGAAAATTAGCAGTCTATGCGATAGACTGCTAAGATCAGGTTTGCATTGAAATGAAAGACCATTAAATAATGGGTCCTAGGGCGAAGCCCTACTCCTTTTAGGGAGGTGGGCGGGAATAGATTTACAAAATAAGCCTCACAACCAGCATATTTGGAAGTCTGTATTTCGATAAATCGGGATGTGCAACTGTCTTTTCTCAATTCCAAAAAACACCCTCTATATATATACGTAAGACGTTTAGCAGGATTTTTGAAATTATTTTTTCACTTTAGCCACCAGTGAACGCTTATCTGATTGTCATCATGGCACTTATAATATACCAAAAAATCTTAAAGACCATAGAATAATGGGTCGCAGGGCGAAGCCCTACTCCATTTAGGGTGGTGGGCGGGAATAGATTTTACAAAAATAAACCTCACAACCAGCATATTTGGAAGCCTGTATTTCGATAAATCGGGATGTGCATGGGTATTTGAGAATGGTGAATGGTGAATGGTTAGTGGTTTGGAACACCTTAGCCCAACGGGCGGCATATCATAGGCAGGGCGTGGAGCGAAGCGTAACCCCTGTAACCAGCACCCACACCCAACGTAAAAGCCCCGCCAGGGGCGACATCCAGCCCAACGGGCGACATATCATAGGCAGGGCGTGGAGCGAAGCGGAACCCCTGTACAGGTGCAACCCCACAACCACCACCCAAGCCCCGTCAGGGGCGACATCACTCCTGCTGCATACCAAACACCTTGTTCGGAACGCAAATATCCTTTGTGGCGACGAGGACGTCCCCACCCCTATTGGGCTGTCGAGCTCCGGTCGACAGAGGTAACGGTTTGCCTGTTCGGAACGCATATATCCTTTGTGGCGACGAGGACGTCTCCACCCCTAATGGGCGTACTGCTTTACTGGCTTTCGATAATTCGGGATGTGCAAGGGTCTTTCGATGGAGCGTCTCACAATATTATGTCGCCGCCTACGGGGCTCTCTGTGAGGTTTTTGGGTTCGTTATACAGGGGTTCCGCTTCGCTCCACGCCCTGCCTATGATATGTCGCCCCTGGCGGGGCTTTTACGGTGGTACTGGGGTTGCGCCTGTACAGGGGTTCCGCTTCGCTTCACGCCCTGCCTATGATATTG
Source organism: Candidatus Cloacimonadota bacterium (assembly GCA_028683635.1). Taxonomy (GTDB): domain Bacteria; phylum Cloacimonadota; class Cloacimonadia; order Cloacimonadales; family Cloacimonadaceae; genus JAQUHL01. The sequence continues at coordinate 1,067 of JAQUHL010000070.1, read as the reverse complement.
CGCCCGCAAGGGGCTATCCCTTTTATTATCTGAGTTTCCCACCTTATACAGTTTCCACTTTGAAATGACATAATCAAACGGGGCATGGGGCGGAGCCCCATACAATATTGGGTGGTGGGCTGGGCATGGATTATGTCATTTCAAACTAAACACGATATTAGACTGCCGATAATCAAAAAGCCCCGCAAAATGCGGGGCTTGATGTATGTATATGGAGTTTTGATGGTTTATTTCATCATCATGACTTTCTTGGTGGAGCTGTATTTACCACTGGTCATGCGATAGAAGTAGATTCCGCTGCCAACTACCTGGCCTTGGGTATCCTTACCATCCCACATCTGGCTGTAGAAACCGGCTGTGGCGTGATTGTTGCTGAAACTGCGGATTTTCTGTCCCTTGAGGTTGAAGATTTCAATCTGCACTTGTCCGGCATCCTTGAGGCTGTAGCGGATGTTGGTCTGCGGATTGAAGGGATTGGGATAGGCATTGAGCAGCTTGGTAGCCATCGGAATTTCCGGCACTTCTGGTTCGGTTCCAGGCTGGCCAAGAGTCACATTGATGGGTCCGGCATATTCGGTATTGCCATTTAAGGCCACTATCTCCAGCCAGTAGTAATAGACGTTGTTGTTATACACATCTTTGTCGGTGAAGAGATAGCTCATCTGAGTGCCATTGGCAGTGCCCTCATCGATGAGAGCGCTATTGATACGGACTGCTGTATCCAGATCCCGGGTCAGGCTTCTGAGAACGTTGTATCCTGAATGGTTGGTTTCGGATTCCGAGACCCAGGCGATATTGACGAACATATCGGCAGTAAGCACTGCTGTGAAGGAGGACAATTCGACGGGAAGGGTCTGGCCTGCATCCTGGGGGAGGACGACGACGACATCGCCATCAGCCTTGGCATCCAGGGTAAAGCTTACCAGGACATCTGTCCAGGCAAGGATGTTTGGGCTGCCCGAAGTGAGGATGTTCCAATCTCCGGGAACGATCTTGTAAGCGATCTGAGTCGGCACGAAACCGAGATTATGGTTGATTGTGATGGTCGCCCCTGCGAAGTTCGTACC
>JAQUHL010000069.1 GCA_028683635.1 Candidatus Cloacimonadota bacterium | reverse complement strand
CAGTTTCTCAAGCTGGATATCCACACCACGGGCAGAACCGTAGTCTTCGGAAATGAATTCGTACCAGGAGATTTGCTCTTCACCTTCTTTCTTCACTTTCTGAGTGCTGACGTAGTTATAGAGGTTTTTGTAATAAGCAGTCATATCCAGCACATAGTCATCAGAAAGCTGGTGTGAGAGTCCCACTTCGTAAGTAACAGTGATCTGAGGCTCAAGGGAGGGATTTCCCACAGTGATGGTCTGATCTGCCACGTTTGCATCATCGGGAGTTTTGCTCGTAAAGATATAAGCCATCTGGGGTAATTGATTCTGGTAGTTATAGGCAAAACGGAGTATGTCTCTATCTGTGATCGGGTGAGATACACCGAGCCTGGGAGAGATCATCATCTGCGAACGCTTATCTTTATCAAATTTCACAGTCTTATAGGTGCCGTCATCCTGGGCGACTTCATAACTTTCACCAAGATACCAGTAGTCAAAACGCAAACCTGCATTGACGATCATGCCTTCCCATTCCATCTTATCCTGGAAGTACCAGGCAGCCTGGGTTGGTTCGGATTTGTAGCCATCCCTTTTTCCAGATGAAGCTTGGGCAGCGGCATAATAATCCTGAGGATAATAGATCGGAATGGGGTTTCCTTCCTCGGGGAATTCCACATGATAGAGCTCGGAGGGAATGGTGTGGCCAGTGGTGTCGTAATCAGCCATATTGTAGATGCCATCCAGATAAGCCTGAAACCTATCCAGATAGATGGACAAAAAGCTTTGTAACTGGTTCTTTTTGATGATGTGCCTGGATAGTTCTCCTCCAATTTTGAAAAGGTGGATATCGCTGTATTGCCATTCAAAATCTGCTCTTCCGCTGATTGTGGTGGTTTCATCGTCGACGAAATTGTTGTAGATCGAGCCTGGTGCCCGGAAACCGGTCACAGCCTTGGGATCAAGAACACCCTGTACCCGATATGTCCAATACGAGGAATCCAGGTAGAGATCATCATAGACCCCGTCGTTATCACTGTCTATACTGACATATCCATAATCACCGGCAAGTACTCCATCAATATACTCCTGATCCAGATTTACAGAAGAATTGGCAAATTTGGAAGCAACCACCTGGCGCAGATAGTTGTCCCGATCAACTCCACGGGGTCCGCTATTGCTTTTCTTTGTATAATAGCTGCCTTTTACCTTAAGGTTCATGCTGCTGTTGAATACATAGTCGTAAGTACCCACATACTGCCTCTGTTCAGTTTGATCAAAGGCATAATGGTCGAGAGCATAACGCCAGTCGTAGGAAAAAGGAAAGTTATATGAACGGTCACCACGCATGGCGAGGGTAACCTTTTGTTGTTCATCAATTATATACTTGGTCTTAAAGTTTATATTGTAGGCATTGTAATTACGATTGCCAAGATCGATGCCCAGGATGTCGTCACGATCCTTGTAGGGATCATAGACAGGGTATTGGTTTTCCAGGAGTTGGACACCGTTTAAGGTGTAATCGGACATGGGATCGCCCACATAATAGTCCTTCAGCCTGCCATCCAGCCATTCTCCTCCACCGTTGATGAAGAATGTGAACCGATCGCGGAGATTACTGAGTCCATAACCTAATACCGGGCCGCCAAAGGAGAATTTGACCACATCAGAGTTTCTGCCTTCACCAAATATGTGATCGGTTTGGTACTCGATCCTGCCACTGTAATCTGGATCACCATCCTTGGTTACTATATTGACCATACCGGACTGAGCATTTCCAAATTCTGCGGAAAAGCCTCCGGTCATAACCTTCATATCGCTGATGGCATCCATATCGACTTGCAGGGCTGATCCACCATCCACAGGATCTGAGACGGACATACCATCGATCGTGAAATTGATCTCGTTGGCACGGCCACCACGAACATGGAGTTCGCCACCGATATTGGTTACACCGGGCTGGATAGCAATAATCCCGCTTACATCGGTTACCGCAACAGTTTCCATATTGTCCATGTTAATGGTTGTCTGGCTACCAACTTTTCCCTTGTCGATAGCCTCATGTGAACCTGTTACCACAATCGCAGCTACATCAACAGCCGCTCTTCTCATGGTGACGTTCAGAGGAGTAGCCTGATCGAGAACAATTCTCACATCCTGATGAGTAACTGTACCATATCCCACGAGAGTACATCTGACTTCGTAAGATCCAGGGGGAATGTTAATAATATTGGCAGTACCTCTGTCCGAGGTTTGAGCTCCTGTGATCCTTTGAGTACCACGATAAACAGCCACATTCACAAATTCCAGGGGTCTTCCCTGATCATCACGGATACGGACTGCAAGTCTACCTGTCGTTTGGGCTTCCAACGCCAGGGTAAAAAAGGTTAGAGCTACGAGTATGATCAATGCAAATCTTGGCATCGATTACCTCCCTTTGTTCCAGGTAATTATTTTATCTGTTATAAAAATCCTTGTCTTAGCATCAGACCCTAAACCAGAATCGAATCCACCCATAAAGCTCTTTTCTCTGAGATTTCGAAAATAGTCAAGCAGTTTTTTCATATATGGGCTTAAGCTCTAAGTTTAAGTATCTTACAAATGCAAAAATCTTTAGGGCACAAGCTTCAATCGGCAAAGCAGACTCCTGAAATGCCGTTTGTAGAAGGCTCGATTCTGCCCAGAACAATCGATTCTTCAAGCTCACAGATCTGGCTCGCCAGCTCCTGGTTTACCACGGCTATCATCCCGATACCGAGATTGAAAGCGCTGCGCATGGTTGCCTCATCCAAGTTCCCTGCTTCCCTTAACCAGGCAAACAAATCCATCCTGGGGATTTTGCTGCTTTGCACTACTGCCACCAAACCAGCCGGAATAATCCTTTTCAGGTTTCCTTCGATTCCTCCGCCGGTAATATGGGCAAGGCCGTGCAGGCCGGGATGGCTAAGATAGGGTTTGAAAGTGTTAAGATAGGATCTGTGAATCCTGAGTAGCAATTCTGCCACGGTAGCCTGACACTCCGGAACATAGCTATCGGTATCCAAACCCAGCTTCTCAAACACCACCTTTCTGGCCAGTGAGTAACCATTGGTATGCAATCCGGTGCTGGGCATGGCAATCAGTACATCTTCCGCTCCCAGATTGTTTCTTGGTAGGATCTGGGTTTTTTCCACCATCCCCACAATCGTCCCCACCAGATCAAAATCCCCATCCTGATAGATACCGGGCATTTCTGCCATTTCTCCGCCAATCAGGGCACATTCGTTTTCCCTGCAGGCTTTTGCCATCCCATCGATTATCTGGCTGATCTGTTCAGGATTCAGTTTGGCACAACCAATATAATCCAGAAAGAACTGGGGAATAGCTCCCTGGGCCAAGATGTCATTTACGCAGTGGTTTACCAGATCCTGACCAAGGCTGCCGTAGCAGCCTGCCATAATGGCAACTCTCAGCTTGGTCCCCACTCCATCGGTGCTGGATACCAGCACGGGGTTTTGCCAGGCCGCCCGGTCGAGTTCATATAAACCGCCAAAGCTGCCAAGCTCGCTCAGGACATTCTTGTTGTATGTGCTTTTGGCTTTTGCTTTGATGGACAGGACAGCCTGTTCTCCGGCTTTGATATCGACTCCAGCGCTCTTATAATCCATCGTGTGCTCCACTTGTCCAATCTACGAGTTCCTGCTTCATGTCGTCCAAATTCTTCCGATCGACATTGGTAATTTTCTCTACACTGAAAGCGCTGACATTGAGCGCTGCCATTACTGTTCCATAACGTATCCCGGTTTGAATAGAAGACCAGGCCAGGCCATCCTGGTTTGCCATGTAGCCCATGAATCCTCCAGCAAAAGAATCCCCGGCGCCAGTGGGATCAATCACCTCCGAAACCGGATAGGCCGGTACAAAGAAGTAGTTATCCCTGGTTACAGTTACGGAGCCATATTCACCGCGTTTGACGATTACATATCTGGGTCCCAGATCCAGGATCTTCTTCGCTGCGGAATAAATATCATCACAGTTTGTAAACTGCCGGATCTCATCCTCGTTAATGAAGACGATATGGACTCTGCGGATTACTTCCGTCACCTTATCGGGACAGATGCTGATCCAATAGTTCATCGTATCGCAAGCCAGAAACTGGTAATGAGATACCGAGTTCAGAACCTTGAGCTGGAGCTCGGGATGAATATTGCCCAGCAGCAGACTGCGGCAATTCTTGTAGCTTAAAGGAATGTCCGGACAAAACTCGGCAAAAACATTGAGTTCCGTTTTCAAGGTTGTGGCATGGTTCCAGTCCTCATATACTCCGTGCCAGCGAAAGGTCTTGCCGGTTTCCTGATACAAACCATCGAGAATGATCTTATGATCTTTCAGGAGCTTGATATGTTCATCGGGGAAGTCTTCACCGACCACTCCCACCAGATGCACATCGGTGAAATTGCAGGCTGCCAGAGCTCCATAGACTGCAGACCCACCCAGGGCTTCGCAAATGGATCCTTTGGCAGTGGTAATGGTATCCAGCCCAACTGAACCCACTATTACCAGGCTCATTTGGGCAGCTCGGTCTTCAGGCTATCTGGCTGGCTTGCCCGGGGACGGACAAAAGCACCATTCTGAAATTGTTTCATCAGAAAGAGGATCGCAATCAGTGCTCCAAACATCAGAAGAAGTTTAGACCAATTCATGCTCTTTTTCCGTCTTTGTGACCAGCGTTCTTTCATCTTCTCCCGCAAATCATCCATTACTACGTCCTCAAACTCTCAATTCCGATAGGAATCGGGCAAAACGTTCTGCTCCTGATACCAGGTTTTGCATGCTGTTTGCATAGGAGAAACGCACTGTTCCTTCCTCACCGAAGGAGCTTCCGGAAACAATGGCAACATAGTATTTTGCCAAAAGTGCTGTACAGAAATCATCGGTAGTTCTGATCCCGGCATTGTTGTTTTCCAGATACCAGGAAAGATCCGGGAAGATATAGAATGCACCTTCCGGCTGGAAGCAGCTAAGGTGCGGAATCCTGCTCAGTTCACCAAAGAGGAAGTTTCTCCGGTTTTCAAATTCAACACGCATGTTTTCGATGGAATCATCCTCTTCCAAAAGAGCTGTGACGCAGGCCTTTTGGGTGATGGAGTTTACGCAGGAGGTTGCGTGTTCCTGATATCTTCCGGCAGCGGCAATGACCTCAGCCGGCCCTGCAGCGTAGCCCAGGCGCCAGCCGGTCATGGCATAGGCCTTGGAAACACCGTTGATAACAACCGTCAGGTTCTTCATCTCCTGGCTGTGGGAGGCAATCGATATATGTTTCTTACCATCATAGACCAGCCTTTCATAGATTTCGTCCGAGATTACTACAATCTGGTGCTCAATACATATTTCGGCGATTCTGGCCAGTTCAGCTTCGCTATAGACAGCCCCGGTGGGATTCGATGGTGAATTGAGAATCAGCACTTTGACATTGGGATTTTCTTTGATGGAGGCTCGAAGTGTTTCGGGCTGAAGCTTGTAACAATCCTCAATCCTGGTTTTCACATAGACGGGTACTGCTCCCGCCAGCATCACCTGGTAGGGATAGCTAACCCAATATGGCAGGGGAACCAATACCTGATCCAGGATATCGCATAAGGCAAACAGCACATTGAGGATGGAAGCCTTGGCTCCGGGTGAGACCAGGATATTTTTGGGTTCATATTCAAGCCCATTATCCCGTTTGAGCTTCTCACAGACTGCCTTACGCAGTTCGATTATGCCGGCATTGGCCGTGTAACGGGTGAAATTTGACTCAAGGGCTTTCTGAGCAGATTTCTTAATATATTCCGGTGTGTTGAAATCAGGCTCACCTACTCCAAAATTGATCACATCATGACCCGCATCTTTCATCTCTTTGGCTTTGTTGGATAGGGTTAGCGTGGGAGAAGGCTTGACCTGCCTGATCCGGTTTGACAATTTGATCGACATCTCATTTACCTCAGTATTTTATTTTGATATTAAAATCACTAAAATCGATGTATTGACCACATCCATGGCAGAACAGCCCCTGGAAAGATCACACACAGGAGCAGCCAAACCCTGGATCACCGGGCCAATGGCATCTGCCCCGCCGAAGCGTTGCACAAGTTTATAACCAATGTTTCCAGCCTGAAGATCGGGGAATATCAGAATATTGGCTTTGCCATCCACTGGGCTGCCCGGGGCTTTCCTGGATGCTACGGATTCGACGATTGCAGCATCGAGCTGCAGTTCTCCATCGTAGATAAAATCTGCTTTCCGCTCATCCAAAATCGCTTTGGCAGAGCGCACTTTCTGGACAAGTTCGTGTTCGGCACTTCCTTTGGTGGAAAAGGAGAGGAGCGCTACTCGTGGTTCGTCGCCGATCAGCGAATTTCTCGTGTGAACAGTGGACATAGTGATATCGGCGAGCTGTTCCGGATCTGGATTGGGGACGACTGCACAATCCGAAAACAAATAGATGTGCTTCTCACCTCCCCGGCTGGGGATATTCATGATAAAACAGTTCGAAACAGTCTTGAGACCGGAGAGAACCCCCACTACCAAAAGGGCTGCCCGATGAACATCTGCAGTTGTGCTGCAAGCACCTGCCACCATACCATTTACGATCCCAAACTTTACCAGATGGGCACCAAAATACATGGGATTACGCACAAGAGATGCCGCTTCAGAAGCCTGCAAGCCTTTGGATTTGCGTTTGTTATAGAAATATTCTTCAAATTCGCCAATGCGCTCATACTTATCCGGTTCAATAATCGTGGCAGTATCAAGCTTCAATCCAAGCCGGGAAGCCTGGTTCAGAACCTCTTCCCTGTTTCCCACCAGCCAGGGATGGGCTATCTTTTCCTCGATCAAAGTGTAAGCCGCCTGCAATATCCGCTCGTCCTCACTCTCCGGGAATACCACAGAGCCTTGCACCAGTTTTGCTTTTTCTTTCAGTATTTTTAAAATAGGCATTTATTCTCCATTACTGCTTTCTATTACTACCATCGAGATATCTGCAAATCTCAGAAACTGCTCTCTCACTTCGCTTAGCAAGGCATGCCTGTTCCTGCGCAGAATTGGATCGTCGCAGTTTACCAGCACGGCATCGAAGAATCTGTCAATCACAGCTCCAAACCCGATCAGTCGCCTGGTTATGCTTCGGTAGTCGAAATCCCGCATTAGATTGTCGATATTCTCTTTTAGTACATGTAAACTTCTATATAGCTCAATTTCTGCATCCTCTGCCATCAGCTTGGGATCGCAGGAGGATTGAGGCCTCTCTCCGGCTATGATGTTGGAAGCTCTCTTGAATCCGATCACAAGCTTGATGAAATCCGGAGTTTGCCTCACGTCCTGGAGCACCCGAGCCCTCTTTATCAGGTCGTGGATTAACAGTTCATCCTTGCGAATCACGCTATCCACCACATCATAGTCGATATCCATTTGCTTCAGAAGCCAGACCACCCGTTGTTCAAAGAAGCTACTGATCTTCTCCCGGGCTTCACCCGGGATTTTCACATCCGGCTGGAAAGATTGCAGAGAAAAGCCGATCAAATCGCAGAGATCGAGTTCCCAATCCCGGTCCGCAATGATCTGCACGATCCCATTGGCCGCTCTGCGCAGGGCATAGGGATCTGCAGAACCTGTGGGCATCAGCCCGATGCCGATTATTCCGCAAACCGTATCCATTTTATCTGCCAGAGCTACGAGAGCACCACACAATCCCCTGGGAAGGGCATCATTTTGCCCCCTGGGCTGATAATGCTCGTAAATTCCCTCTGCCACAGCCTGATCTTCCTGATCGGACAAAGCATATTGCATCCCGATATACCCCTGCAGCTTGGTGAATTCCTTTTCACCCAGCATCAGAGTCGCGAGGTCTGCCTTGCAAAGCTTTGCGCAGCGTTGAGCCCGGTTTTTTTCCTGATCGTTCAGATTTAGCTTTTCGCAAATGTACTTTGTTAGTTTAATCACCCGCCCGGTTTTATCTGCCAGAGTCCCCAAGCTGGAATGAAAGACTATCCCATCCAGTTTGGACACGTAACTCTCCAAAGGATGCCTGGTATCCTCTTCAAAATACCACAGGGCATCAGCAAGCCTGGCATTTACCACTTTCTGGTTTCCGAGTTTGATCAGGCCCGAGTGTTTCGGATCTCCGTTGGAAACAAAAACGAAACGGTTCTTCAACTTTCCTTCAGAATCCAGGATCGAAAAGTATTTCTGATTCTGGGAG
>JAQUHL010000068.1 GCA_028683635.1 Candidatus Cloacimonadota bacterium | reverse complement strand
GCCTGGCGGAAATTTGAGATGGAGTTTTCGGATGGTATGCTCTGATCCGGGGAGGGTTGGATTGCCAGGCTGATTGTGTTGCACTCCACCCTGGTAAGCAATAAATCCTTCATCAGCTCATAATCGTTTAATTTGATACTGTTGGCCTTTCTCCAGAGGCGGTTGTAGCCATAGATGCCGTTCTCCGTCCCGGTTCCGCCCACCTTGGCTTGCCAGATCTCCTTCATGAGCCATCGCACCTGGGTAAGGAACCACTGGTATTCCAATTCGCTAAGCTGGGCAAGAATGCCTTGGCAGGTTTCGAAGCGATTTTGGAGGATGGGGTTGGGATAGTTCTCCTGGCGAGTTTTTATCCAATCGAAAAAGAAGGAAGGATCATCGGTCAGGCGATGCAGAATTCCCACGATACGGTTGCGGCACATCAGCAATTCCTGCTCGAGAAGGCTGCTGTTTACCACATTACGTAGAGGGTTTTTGGCATGTTCGGAATAGAAGATGGAACTGGAGCTCAAGTTTTTCTGGCCCAGGCTGGCTTTGATGATCAGGTTATAGGCAACCACCTGCATTTGCTGGGTTTTCCAGACGTCATAGGAGGGGGATTTGCCGCTTTTGAGCTCGATGATCTGGTACTTCCCATGTTGGTTGGCGAGCAAATCCAACCTGCCCTGGAGTCCATATCCCGGGGCGATGAAGGAGGGTTCGAGCTGAAGACCTGAGTCTTTGTAGAGGGCAGCGATCTTCTGGAGCTGGGGGAAGTGGTTGGTTTTGATCTCATCGTGGATTTTCAGTGTGGTCTGGATTCCCAAAGCCAGGAGGGAAATGGGTTGATGTTCCAAAGCGGAGCGGAACAGCGTATCGTAATCTGCCTGGGGATTGAGCACCAACTCATCGAAGAGGCTGTTTACCACCTTTCCGGTAGCAGTCTTGGCAGTGCTGGCTTCACTGATCAGTTTGCTTAAGACAAAGTGCTCCGGGAAGGAGCCTTCTTTGGCAAAGCACTCTGCCAAAGCGGAAGCATCGACCAGGAAATCCGGTTCCAAGACGACGAGGGTTTCGGGCGTGGATTGGTAGAAACCCTTTCTGTTCTGAACGGGTTTGAGTTTGTGAAAGGTCAGATAAGCATTTTGCCAGAGGGTTTTATTCAGCAGTAGCCAGTTTTTGCCCTCGGAGGAGCCGGGACAAAGCAGAATGGAGCACTCCTGGCCATATTCATCGAAAGCTATGATGTTCAGGGCGGGTGGCTGGTCTGCATTGCTCAAAGACCAGTTATTGACCACGCAGGAAAAACTTGAAAGATCTGTCCGGCTTTGCTCTGCGAAGGGCACTGCCTTGTGCTTTTCGAGCCATGCCAGCAGGCCTGGAGCAGCTTTTTGGGGAAAGAAATGAGTGAGTAGCCTGGTCAGAACCAGGTAGCAGGACAGCACTTCCGCAGGACTGGCAACCTGACCGTCGTGCAGGACGCAGTTGCAGAGAATCCGCATCAGGCTTGCCTGGGCAGCAAGCTCAAAGGGGAAGCCCTCTTGCTTGTGGAGGTATTGCATCCTGGAAAAAAGATTGGAAAATGAAGTGGGAAGACTTGAGGTGGCAGCCTTGTAGATGCCTTCGAGTATAATCCTCAAGTGGGGGATGACGTTGCTATCCCGGCTATCGGATTCTGCGAGGTCGAGCAGTGTCTTCCAGAGTGCCTCCGTCTGGAACTGATCGCTCATCAGCAAAGCTCCGGTCTAATCATCCCCACCGTTCTCATCAGCCTTGGTATCAGAGGTGAAGAAGGCTGTAACAAAATCCTGGATATCAAAGCATTCCAGATCTTCAATGCTTTCTCCGATGCCGATCAGCTTAACGGGCAGATCGAGATTGTGCTTCAGGTTGAAGATGATTCCGCCTTTGGCTGTGCCGTCAAATTTGCTGAGGATGATCCCGGTTAATCTGATGGCTTCATTGAAGCTTTTGGCTTGGGAGATGGCATTCTGGCCGGTGGTGGAATCCACGATCAGGAGTACCTCATGCGGAGCTTCCGGGATCAGCTTTTTGATCGTGCGGTCGATTTTGCTGAGCTCGGTCATCAGGTTGTGCTTGGTGTGTTGCCTGCCGGCAGTATCGATCAGGACAACGTCATATTTCTTGGCAAGGGCAGACTGCACCCCGTCGTAGATAGCGGCTGCGGGATCGGAACCCTGCTGGTTCTTCACGATAGCGCAACCGGCACGTTCCGCCCAGATGCTGAGCTGTTCGATGGCTGCAGCCCGGAAAGTATCTCCGGCAACGATGAGGACACTTTTTCCCTGTTTGCGGAATCTGTATGCCACCTTGGCGATACTGGTGGTTTTGCCCACTCCGTTTACTCCTACAAAGACAATCACATGCGGGGATGCGTATGCACCGGCAAAGAAATCCAGGTTCTGTTCATAATCCTGAAGCAGGACATTTCTCATGATCTCCTGCAGGCGTTGCTGGACTATCTCCACTTCCCTGATCTTCTCGATTCGGATCTGATCGCTGAGTTTTTCGATAATAAACTGCGCCATTTCCACTCCAGTATCTGCCCGCAGGAGGATATCTTCAATCTCCTCAATGAGTTCTTCATCGACCTTGCCCCGGAGCCTGATGGCTTCGGCAATTTTACCCAGGAAACTGCTCTTGGTCTTGGCAATCTTATTTCTCAAATTCCGGACGATACTCAGCATGTGATCTGCTCCCTTGATGATATTCATTGACACGTATGATACGTTTGAGATTTTTGTAATGGCTTTTTCAGTCAATAGAAATCTTAGGAATGAGTCCGATGAAAAACCAATATGGCGCTGAGCTGATAATAGTTATCCTCCTGCCCGTGATCATCTCGATGGTGGGTGGCATGTTCATAACCGGAGGCTTTGGGCAGTTTTCTGCCTTCAATCCGGATATGTTCTTTTCCTGGCTGCACGTATACCTTGTGGCATCTCTTTTGGTGACCATGATGGCTTTGGTAACTAACTATTGGAAAACCAAATATGGTGTTTATGCCGTGCAGGTGCTCACCATTCTTTTTGCTCTGGTGGCAGATCTGACCCTGGGCAGGGATGTGGGGCTGATCCACTATCTGGTGCCGATGTTTGTGCTCAATGGTTTCTCCTGGCTGCTGTTGCGCTATGTTTTTTTTAATACATATCTTTTGCGCTTCCGCACCCTGGTCATGGGGCTGTCCCTCGCCTTGGTGCTGACCATCAGCTACCGGGTGTTGTATTTACTTCTGGGAAAGGCGGTGGAAACGGGATTTTGGCTATCCTATTACACGCTGTTTCTCTATCTGTCCATCTTCATCTGCTTTGGGCTCTCCTTTGCCGATCTCTTAGTGATCAAGATCTATATCAAACGCCTGAAACAAAACCCTCCTGATGAAGAACCAGAACCTGAAGAACCGGGAGACGACGAAGATTTAGATGCTCAGCGATAGGGACTACTTTGTAATTGAAGTGGGGGAAGGCCCCCTGGATTATCCCGCCTTGTTTGGCAACCAGAACCCGGTCTATATCGAGATAGGCAGCGGCAAGGGGGAGTTCATCTCCCAATATCCCACCTACCATCCGGAGCATAACTTCATCGGTTTTGAGGTGCGGGGCAAGAGGATCAATAATATCCTGAAAAAACTCGGCCCGGAGAAAAACCCGAATGTGCGCCTTGCCAACCTTATGGTGGATGGCAAAATAAGGGAGTTTCTACCTTTAAGCTCAGTGCAGGGAGCCTTCATCCAGCATCCGGATCCCTGGCCCAAAAAGCGGCACCACCGCAGAAGACTGATCAACCAGGAGTTTTTGAACTCTCTGGCTGCAGTGCTTCTGCCCGATGCCTTTGTTCAGGTCTCCACCGATCATCTGGAATATGCAGCCTGGATTGTGAGAGAATTTACCGGTAATCCGCTCTACTATTCAGTCTATGAAGATCACAGTGTGGATCACCCAGTATTGGACGAGCACATTGTGACCTGGTTTGAGCAGGAACAAAAACGCCTGGGATATCCACCCCGGTATATGATGTTTAAAAAGAAATAGATACCGCAGCATAGCGCTGCTGCAGGTCATGCAGCCTTTGGGGAGAACTTTATGAAATATGAGTTTAGTGAAAACATGGCGATCAACACCATGCTGAACCAGGTGATCAGTTCCATAACCGAACTGGCTGAAAATCAGGTGACCCATATCAGCAACCTGACCAAGATCGGCCAATCCCTATCCTCCGAGACTGATCTGAACAAGATCTTCGATATGATTCTGGAAGAAGCCATCCACTTCACCAATGCCGATGGAGCCACGATCTATGTGGTATCCGAGGATGGCAGGAAGCTTGCCTTTGAGATAGTCTATACGGGCTCTCTGGGTTTGAGGATGGGGGGGTCTCACGGAACCGTTAATTGGCCCGCCATCGATCTCTATGATGCAGAAGGAAAACCCAGGCTGAACCATATCGTGACCAGCGTCTATCACACCAAGCAGTGTGTTTGTTTCGAGGATGTTTATGAAACCAAAGAATATGATATCTCTGGTACGATAAAGACGGACAAGGCAAATAACTACCGCTGCAAATCCATGCTCACGATTCCCTTGAAGAACCATGAGGACGAGGTGCTGGGGGTGATCCAGGTGATCAATGCCATGGACAAAGAAGGCCAGATAAGCAGCTTTAGCGAGGAACACCAGACCATGCTCTATTCGCTTGCCTCACAGGCAGCGATCGCTCTTTCCAACCGCAAACTCATCGCTGGCCTGGAAAACCTCCTGATGGAATTTATCAAGGCCATCGGTAGCGCTATTGGCAAAAAATCCAAATATACCTTCGACCATATTGACAGGGTTGCCAATATGACGGATATGATTGCAGCCAGGATCAACGAATGCAAGGAAGGCAAGTTTGCGGATTTCCGCTTTAGCGATAATGAACTCAAGGAACTTTCCATGGCGGGCTGGCTGCACGATGTGGGCAAGATCACGACTCCTGAAGCCATCATGGACAAAAGCGTCAAACTGGAAAAAATTGTGGATCGCATCCAGATCGTCGAGCAGCGTTTCGAAACCTTCAAACTGTTACTGATGCATCTGATGCACATCCTGTCTCCTCAGGAATTTGACATCCTGATCAAAGGCCGGATCTCAGAAGACCTCGATAAGGATAGCTATCTTGAGTTTCTGGATAAGGAACTGGAGTTTCTAAAACTGGTCAATTTTGGCGGAGAATTTCTTCCCGATGCCGATGTGCAGAGGATTGAACGCCTGGCAGGGATTGGCATCGAACATGAGGGGAAACACTATTTCCTGATCGATGAAAATGAAAAGAAAAACCTCCAGATCCAGCGTGGTACCTTCCTTCCAGAAGAAATGAGCATTATGTCCGCCCATGTGAGCGTTACCTGGGATATGCTATCTCAGCTTACCTTTCCCAAGAAGTTCAAGGACGTGGCTTTCTATGCTGCCACACACCATGAGAAGCTCAATGGCAAGGGCTACCCCCGGGGTCTGGGTGCAGAGGAACTGCCACTGCAATCCAGGATAATCGCCATTGCCGATATTCTCGAGGCGTTGACTTCTGCAGACAGGCCCTATAAGAAACCCAAGACCCTTTCCGAATCCCTGAAGATCATGGCCTTTATGGTAAAGGACAGTCATTTGGATGCGGATCTGATGGATTTTTTGCTGGATAGCGGACTCTATCTCGATTTTGCCAACCGGTTCATGAACAAGGACTATATCGATCAAGTCAATATCCAGATGCTCAAATCTTTCTACCACCCTGCCCAATAATGGCTTTTGAGCTTCCTTCCCGGCTGAGGGACAAGTGTTTTCTGGCACCCCTGGCCGGATATACAGATCAGGCTTTTAGAAGGCTGTGCAAAGATTTTGGAGCAGATATCCTGCTCAGCGAAATGGTGAGTGCAGAGGGTCTGGTGAGAGACTCTCAGAAGACTATGCACCTGCTCACGTTTTCCCCACTTGAGCGTCCCTTTGGAATCCAGCTCTTTGGCTCTGAAGCTTCATCCATTGCCAGGGCAGCGGAACTGCTTATCCCCCTTAAGCCTGATTTCATCGATCTCAATATGGGCTGCCCGGTAAAAAAGGTTGTCAAACGGGGCGCAGGCTCTGCCCTGATGAAAGATCCGGATAAAGCCCGAAAGATCGTCCGGGAAACCAAACAAGCACTTGCCGGGATCCTGCCGCTATCTGTGAAATTTCGTAGCGGCTGGGATCTGAATAAGCAAAATTTTCTGGAGTTTGGCCTGGGATTGGAGGAGAGCGGGGCAGATTTCCTGTGTCTGCATCCCAGAACCCAGACTCAGATGTTTTCAGGCACCAGCAACTGGGAGCAGATCAGGGCACTGAAGCAAAGACTCAGCATTCCCCTGATCGGCAATGGAGATATCAATAGCCCGGAGGATGGGCTCAGGATGTTTGCCGAAACCGGATGCGATGCCATTATGATCGGCAGAGGGGCTTTGGGGAAACCCTGGATCTTTGATCAGATCAAAACTCTAAAGTCCACAGGAAGCTATTCCAGCCTGACCAGAGACCTGCTCTTCAGCACCATCATGACTCATCTGGATTATTCTCTGCAGACCAAGGATGCCACTCTGGTAGTGCGGGAGATTCGATCCCAATTCTGTTTCTATACCAAGGGATTGGCAGGAGGAGCGGAACTTCGCAACAAGATCAACCACACAGATAGTATCGGAGAGATCAAATCCCTTTTGCGTATGGCCTTACAGGAATGAGGATGCGTTAAGCCCCAGGGGCATATTCGGTTAGCCACAGCGAGCGAGAGAGTGATCTCCTTCTAGCTTCCTGCCTCACTGATCCCGGCCACACAAGGGCTGTGGGAATGGGCTGTGGCTGAACTCGCTTCATTCTTTCAGGTTTGGCAGGATATATTGTTCGATGCTGGCAAACAGCGGACCATGATCGTGGGATTTCTCCACAAAATCCACAATTCCCAGCTCGGTCATCATGTAGGAATCCAGCAGCATATAGGCTCCGGAGAGGATGATAATCGGGAGTGTGTGTCCCAGGCTCCGAAGCTGGTAGATGATGCTGAAACCATCACTGCCCGGGATGTTGATATCCAGAAGGATGAGGTCGAACTTTTCCGCTTCCAGTTCTTTGAGTGCATCTTCCAATCCGAAAGCTCCCTTCAAAACATGGTTCCGCTTGCTGAAGCTGCGTCCCAGAAGGATATGGATATTCTCATCATCATCAATCAGCAGGGCTTTAACGCTTTGGTGAGCACCCTGTTTGGCCAGAACTTTTTTTACACATCTGCCCAGTTCATCCTGGGAAAAAGGTTTTTGCAGGAAGGGTGTTCCTTCCTTGAGCAGGCCGGTCTGGATAATGGACGTATTTGTGTAACCGGACATATATGCAACCTTAAGGTCAGGATATTGGAGGTGAACTTGTTTTGCCAATTCGATACCATTAAAATCCTCCAGCATCACATCTGTAAGGATGAGATCGGGGTTTAGGCTTCGGTTTTTCAGCTCGCTGAGGGTATCAGTGGCACTTCTTACCAGGAAGGTTTTATAATTCAGTTTGTTAAGCATTTTTTCGATCAGTGTGGCAAGGGAAGCGTCATCCTCCACTACCATGATCAATTCTCCCTTACCCTGTAGGTTCATTGGTCTCAGGGTCTCTGTTTGAGGGGCGAGGGGTTCCTGGGTACAGGGGAAGAACAGGTTGAAGGTGCTGCCCTTTGTGGGTTCGCTATAGACGACGATTGTGCCTCCGCTTTGGTTGACTATGCCATAGACGGTGGCAAGCCCAAGTCCTGTGCCCTGAGAAGTGGTTTTCGTGGTGTAGAAAGGCTCGAAGATCCTCTCTTGAGTTTCTTGGTTCATGCCGATCCCGGTATCGGAAACACTGAGCACGGAATAACGCCCAGGCTTCAGATTGATATAGCTTCCCGAATATTCGGAATCGAGATCCATGGATTTGGTCTGGATACTGATCTTTCCTCCATGGGGCATCGCCTCCCGGGCATTGATCACCAGGTTCATCAATACCTGTTCGAGTTGGCTGGAATCCAGTTTCACGTGTCCCAGGTTTTCTTCCAGATGGGTCTCCAGTGCTATGTTTTCTCCCAATAAACGCCTGAGCATGGAGATGAGCTCAATGATGATGGTATTCAGATCGAGCACTTCATCTTTTATTACTTGCCTGCGGCTGAAGGCCAGTAGCTGATTGGTGAGTTTCATGGCACGCTGACCGGCATTCATGATCAAGGAAA
>JAQUHL010000067.1 GCA_028683635.1 Candidatus Cloacimonadota bacterium | reverse complement strand
TTGCCGTCTGCAGTTTCATCGATTACCAGGATGCCGGAGTTCAGAGTTACAGGCCGGCTGCTGATGATTTCGGTGGTGGGGCTGGTTGATCCGGAGAGGTCCAAAACATTCAGAGCATAGTAATAATACTGGTTGCTATCATCAAAGTCCGCATCCAGAAAAGAAATCACAGGATCCCCAGTTTGCGGAACTTGAGCATAAACTTCACCCAGATTGTCCGGATCGGTCGATCTGTAGATCTGGTAAACATGGACATCCAGTTCTTGGTTACGATCCCAGGTGAATAGCACTTCTCCCAAACCTGGCTGATCGGCAAAACCCGTTGGCATCAGGGGGTAAAGATTTGGTGTTCCTTCGCCCAGGATGTAATAGCTTTCTGAGCCGTTTTCATCCACCGAACTGAGCGCTACATAATAGAGGGTGCCATTATCAAGATTGTCCAGAGTAAAGCTTGTAGTAGCGCCAGGAGTCGGGGTCACTTGCTGAGGATTTGTGAAGTTCTGACCATAGATGCTGTGGTAAACGTTGTAGTGCGTAACAAAGGGGTCTGTCACATTTGACCAGGAGAGCTGTAACGCACCGCCTGTACCTGCATCGCTTACACTTAGATTTTCGGGTGCCAGAGGCATGTTTGCATAGGTTGAAGCCACTGCCGTGGAAGCTCTGATGATTTCGGCACAGTAATCCGGATTGACGTAATCTACAATATCCAGATCAGAGTGGTAGTAGGGGCAGAAGGTCTGTTCAAAATAATATATTACCGGATAACCCCGTGCCCAAAACGGATGGCTGTCCGAGGATGGGCTATTGTAAGTTCCATAGGTGGGATTGAGGCTTGTGTATAGTTGTGTGAGACCGGAAGCATAGGTAGTATGGTTGTCACAGCCGTCATAGGGCATTAGCCGCACCTGCCAGTTATCGGGATTTTGCTCCGTATATGCTATCATATCATGATTGATCATCAACAGGATGTTTTGTTCACTTTGCAGGGCAGTTTCTGCATAATCTTTGGAGCCCCACAAGCCAAATTCCTCTGCTGCGAAGGTAAGGAAACGGATAGAATTTTTGGGTTGAAAGCCTTGTTGCATCATCACCCTTGCCATCTCCAGAGCTGCGACTGATCCGCTGGCGTTGTCATCAGCTCCGGGAGCCCAGGTATAGGGATCGCCATTGTTGACGATGGAATCGTGGTGCCCGCCAACAATTACATATTTATCCGGATTGAGAGTGCCAGGAATGGTTGCAACCACATTATACTGCGTGGTGCCATTCCACTGAAAAGGAGATAATTCTGCATCTGTAATCCCAAAGCGGATAAACTGGTTCCTGATCCAGGTGGCAACTTCCAGACGGTTTGGGGCCATGGCATAACGGGTTTGGAAGTTTTGTAAACTTTGGATAAACCACATCACACTATCGGGATTTACCAGAGAAACCAGATCCTCGATGCTTCGTTCCAGGGTGCGGATTTCTGGAATGCCCGACAATTTTTTTTGGGGAACGATGGGTTTCAGCTCCAGGACAGTGAAGGGATGAGATATCTCTCCCCTTAGCTGAACTTCATCCTGCATCGAGGAGACCAGCCAGGAATCTTTGAGTTCAGCAAGAATATGATAGGCAGGGGGTAGATCAAGCTGGGCTTGATCATCAATTCTGGAGATGAGGTATAAGCGCTGGTAAGTGGGCAGCGGCAGCAGTTTTCGGGTGTTGTATTGCGGATAACGGACTTGAAAGGCATCATCTGCCTTGCCAATGAGTGAGGAGCTATCATAGTGAAATACTTCACAACCGGCTGCTGTGAGATCTTTAACTTGCTTCTGGAGAGTGGTGGAACTTGGAAGGTCAATTTGCACAAGGTAATCAGCAAAAAGCCCCACAACCAGCAGTGTAAGTATCAGGCCAAAGAAATACCTTTTCATCTTTTCATCCTTGTTGTACAAAGTTTATAGGATTTCTGGCATGCAATCCCCGTTCCGCTTTTAAAACTAAAGACAATTGAATAATGGGTTGTAGGGCAAAGCCCTTCTCCTTTTAGGGTGGTGGGCGGGAATAGATTTACAAAGCTAAGCCTCACAACCAGCATATTTGGAAGTCTGTATTTCGATAAATCGGGATGTGCAACGGTCTTAACTATTGTGCTGGAATCAACAATTAAACTGATATTCATGTCAAAACAGGATTACTTTGGGATGAAAATATATGATTCTGCCCTCACTTGCATATCATTATGATATAGGAGTACCGGATAAGGCAAACACATAAATGACGTATCTGATTGTCTCAATAACAGATAGCTAACTGCGGATAGATTGGCTCAGGTCTTGCTAAGAATAAGGACAAGAAAACATGATGGGAGGTTTCAAATGAAACAGCTGATATTAGTCGTGGTCCTTGGAGTGGTATTGGGATCTTTCCTGTTTGCAGAAAACAAGATTGTGATCAAAAAAGATGTAGATGGATCGGTTGTCACCGTGGAAGGCGGTGATCTTGAAGATATTGAAAAAGAAATGAAGAATGTAAAGATTCAGATTCATAGTGATATGAAAGATCTGGATCTATCCGGGAACGAATCTCCTGATCGGGCATATTTTGGGATCTTCGTAGAGGAAATGACCTTCACCAAAGCTCAGGATCTTGGATATAAGGACAACATCGGTGTCCTGATCTCTGGCGTGGTTCAAAACTCCCCAGCCTGGGTTCACCGTCTTCAGGAAGATGACATCCTGGTGCAGATCGACAACAAGAAAGTTCTGAACAACAAGGAATTCAATAAAATCCTGGCCAGCTTACGGGCTGGCGATAAGATTGTGTTGCGGGTCTTTCGCGGAGGTGAATACTTAAACGTCAATTTTGAAGTTGGTTCCAAAAACGGGATAGTGTCCTTAACTGGGGAGAAGGCAAAGAGCAAGCTTTCCGCAGGTTATGGCGGAGGCACCTGGATACCCATGTTTTTCCAAACCGACATGGAAGATGTGAACAATATGTTGGAACAATTGGGTTTCAACAAACAAAATGAAGATGGACAAATTCTGTATGGCGGTGGGGGAAAACTTCCCATCGGCAAAGGCTATTTCCTGGGCGGACAGATAGTGTTCCACGAAGATGCACAGGAAAAAGCTGCACTTGACAACACCGGTGCCAATATTGGTACCAAGTGGGCAAGGTATTCGAACCTCATGGGTGGCGTCACTCTCGATAAGAGGATTCCCATTACCAAAAACATCATCACTTCCGTCGGGTTCCTGCTGGGCGGAGCCAGCCACACAATTGAACTCACTCATACTGATAAAAACTTCACCTGGGATCAGATAAATCAAGATACCAACTTCCACAACTTCCGTCTGGGCAAAGGTTATGCCATTGTAAGTCCCAGAGCAGAAGTAATGGTAAGGCTGCTCAGTTGGCTTGCCCTGAGAGCTGAGGGAGGATACACTTACGGCTATGCTCCCAATGAAGGCTGGAAGATTTCCGGAATCAAAGAAGAAGCAATAAACGTCTCTAAATCTCCCAATACGGAGTATCAGGGATTTCACGTCACAATCGGTCCCTGGTTCGGCTTCTGATAAATTTTACCGACCTCCTCCTAAACCTGGATGCCCTTCGCAAGAAGGGCTTTTTTCTTGGTGATTGCTATGTGCATCCCGGACTATTTTTTCCTTGACCAAAATGAGCATTATCCAGAGAGGATCCAAAAAACACCTTTAATCTAACCCAGCGAGGTAGAAAGGAGAAAAAAAATGAGCTCAACACCACAATTTTTAGGACGCAATGTCTTTGACCTTGATGACTATTCAGCAGACGAAATCATGTACATCCTCGAAGCGGCAAAAGGCATGAAGGAAATCAACCTGAGGGAATACAAAAAAATCCCCACTCTGCGCGGAAAAACTGTGTGTACCCTGTTTGTGGAAAACAGCACCCGCACCAGGTTGTCCTTCGAACTGGCTGCCAGCCGCTTAAGTGCGGACGTGGTAAGTTTTCAGGCCAGCGTTTCCGCTCTCCAGAAGGGAGAAAGCCTGCAAGATACCGTCTATACCCTCAATGCCATGGGCATAGATCTCTATGTGATCCGGCACAGCAGCCCCGGCGCACCCCAATTAGTTCACAAACATTCCGGAAAGCCGGTAATGAACGGCGGGGACGGACGGCATGCCCATCCCACCCAGGCACTTCTGGATATTTTCTCCATTTGGGAGAAACTGGGTGCTCTAAATGGGCTTAAAATCACTATTGTGGGCGATATCCTCAATAGCCGGGTGGTAAGATCCAACCTGATCGGGATGAAAAAACTGGGCGCAGAGGTTACCGTCTGCGGACCCAGGACCTTAATGCCCGGTTACATGGAAGATGTATATGGCTGTAAGGTCGAATATGACCTGGAGACGGCATTGAAAGATGCAGACGTGGTGATGGGACTGCGGATGCAATTGGAACGCCAGACCGAGGGTCTGTTTCCCAGCCTGGAAGAATATACAAAGCACTATGTTCTCTCCAAGGAAACACTCAAATTCGCCAAGAAAGATGCCTTGATAATGCACCCCGGACCGATGAACCGGGGAATCGAGATATTACCTGAGATTGCAGACAGCCAGCAGAGCATAATCGTGGAACAGGTCGCCAATGGCGTGGCGGTGAGGATGGCACTTATGTTTCTGGTACTGGGCGGAAAGATTTAGGGAGGACAGATGAGAACGCTAATCAAAAATGGAACCGTATATCAGAAAGGGCAGTTTACACAGAAAGACCTCTTGATCGAGAATGAGCATATCCTGGACATAGCAGATAAGATAAACATCCCTGCCGAGCAGGTGATCGATGCCTCCTTAAAATACGTCTTCCCAGGTTTTATCGATCTGCATTCCCACCTCAGGGATCCAGGACAGACCTACAAGGAAGATATAGTGAGCGGCACTCGAGCAGCGGCCAAGGGTGGCTTTACCACCGTCTGCGCCATGCCCAATACTGAACCTGTAACCGATAACATCGCAGCTGTCGAATACATCCACAGGCGTGCCAAAGATCTCGGCTTCTGCAAAGTCAAAGTGATCGGGGCCTTGACCAAAAAGCAGGAGGGACTGGAGATCGCAGAAATGGCATCCATGAAGAAGGGTGGGATAGTGGCCGTGAGCGACGACGGCAAATGCGTCCAAAATGCACGTTTGATGATGAATTGCATGAAGTATGCAGTGAATTATCAGCTACCTATAATCATCCATGCGGAGGATTACAACCTGGCCGGCAAGGGTCAGATCCACTCCGGAAAGGTGGCAACTGCCTTAGGCTTGAGCGGCATCCCTCCGATTGCCGAGGAAGTAATCATCTCCCGGGACATCATGCTTGCTGAAAGTACCAAGGCCAAAATCCACATTGCTCACCTCTCATCGGCAAAATCCGTGGAAATGATCAAAGATGCCAAGACCAGAGGTTTACAAGTAACCTGCGAAGTCACTCCTCACCACCTGGTTCTGAATGAGGAAGCCTGCATAAGCTTTGATACCAATACCAAGATGAAACCTCCTCTGCGCTCAGAGAAAGACAGACAGACCCTTGTGGAAGCACTCAGGAATGGAACCATCGATTGCATCGCTACAGATCACGCTCCCCATCAGGATTTTGAAAAGGAACGGGAATTTGATTATGCTCCTTTTGGTGTGATTGGCTTTGAAACAGCCTTTGCAGTGCTGTATTCCGAACTTGTTCTTCCCGGAGTTCTGAGCCTGGAAAGGCTGATCGAGGCACTTACAGTATCCCCGGCCAGGGTATTGGGTCTGCCAAGTCCCGAGCTCGAAAAAGGAGCATGTGCTGATCTCTGCCTTGCAGATTTAGATCAAAAAACCCCCATCTATTCAGATACCCTTTTATCCAAAAGCAAAAACAGCCCCTGGATCAATCTGGAACTGCAGGGAAAGATCACATGCACTTTCTGCAATGGAAGAGTAACCTGGCAGGGATAGAGCAAGATGGCAATTTCCCAAACCAGCATTATCGTTAAAAAAGAAACCCTGAACAATAGCCACTTTATCTTGTGGATCAGAGATGAAAAGCTTTCGGAACAAAGCTTACCAGGCCAGTTTTTCCAACTGCGCTCACCCCGGCAGGACAGTTCTTCCCTCTATAAACCCATCAGTATCTTCAACAATGAGAAATCATGTCTGGGGTTCATGATCAAAAGCCTGGGCAAGGGAACCCAAAGCTTAAGCGAACTAGACCGGGGAGATAAGCTCGAAGTAATCGGACCCCTGGGAACCTCCTTTCCCCCATGCCAGGTTAAGAATGTGGTTTTGATCAGCGGTGGAATTGGATATGCACCGTTATGGTATCTCAGTAAGAAGCTGAAATTGGAAAATTATGTTTACTGGTTGCATGGCGGAAACAGCAAACCGGATGTCTTTCCCTGTGATGAGATTTGGACAGAAGATGGCTCCATCGGCTACCAGGGCCTGGTCACTCAGGGACTTGAGACCAGGTGTTCTGAGCATCCCACGGATATCATCATTGCCTGCGGTTCGGGACCCATGCTCAAGGCAATACAAAAGATCGCCAAGGCTCACCGCATTGAACTGATAGTATCCATGGAAGCCTACATGGCTTGTGGGATTGGCGCCTGTTATGGATGTGCCGTTCCCTGTGGGGACACCGGAAATGTTTATTACAAAAGGGTGTGCAAAGACGGGCCGGTCTTTAATAGTAATGAAATCTGTTGGGAACTGCTATGAACCTGCTTGAGACATCTCTGGGAAAACTAAAGCTGCAAAATCCGATAACAGTTGCTTCGGGTACCTTTGGCCTCGAGTATGCGGATTTCTTCGATCTGAACCTGATGGGAGCTTATGTCACCAAGACGATTACTCTCTTACCCAAGGCTGGTAATCCGCCACCCAGGCTATATGAAACCAAAGCTGGCCTGTTAAACTCGATCGGGCTTCAAAACCCTGGAGTTCAATCCTTCTGCGCAGAACAACTACCGCTACTGATTGAAAGGCTGAAGATCCCCATCATTGTGAGCATCTCGGGATCGAGCCCGGATGAATTTGAGAGCCTGCTTCTACGCCTGGAACAAGAGAATGGCATCCAGGCTTATGAGATCAATATCTCCTGCCCCAACGTGGAAAACGAGGGTATCGCCTTTGGTTTGGATGCCTTTGTCGTACATCAGCTTACCCAGAGGTTATCCCGCCTCACTCAGAGAGAACTGATCCTCAAACTGAGCCCGAATGTTACCGACATCACCGAAATCGCTCTGGCTGCCGAAGCAGGGGGAGCAGACAGCCTCACTCTGATCAATACCCTTTTCGGAATGGCCATAGATTGGAAAACCGGGAAATCGAGGATCCGCAAGGGAATAGCCGGTTATAGCGGAGCAGCCATCAAGCCTGTCGCTCTGGCGATGACCTATAAGGTTGCTCAAAAAGTAAAAATCCCGATTCTTGCCATGGGTGGCATCGCCAATTGGCAGGATGCCCTGGAGTTCATTTATGCCGGTGCCTCAGCCATTGCCATCGGTACCGCATCCTTTTCCAATCCCCGAAGAGTGCCGGAGCTGATTAATGATCTCGGGAATTACTGCAATCAAGCAGATACCCCGATCAAAGAACTGATCGGCAAGGTGACATTGTAATATCAAAGACTGTGGCACGTCCCGATTTATCGAAATACAGACTTCCAAATATGCTGGTTGTGAGGCTTATTATTGTAAATCTATTCTCGCCCACCACCCCAAAAGGAGTAAGGCTTCGCCCTACAACCCAATATTCAATGGTCTAAAAGTGGAATCTGGACAAAAAACTAAAACATAAGGATAGGTAAAAGATGAAAATCGCCATCGTTGTTTATTCCAAAACCGGTTCTTGCCTTTCTCTGGCTGAGTTGATCAGGCAAGCACTGCACCCGAAAGGCCACGAAGTTACCTTGTTTGAGTTGAAGGTCGAAGGAGACCCCACGGTAGGCAAGCAACCCGGTAAAGCTACCTACAAGATACTCAATCAACCGGATGTCAGTGCTTTTGATGTAGTTATAGCCGGTGGACCGGTTTGGGCATTCAGAGCTTGCTGTGTGATCAAGGAGGCAATCTCCGCACTGGATAACTTGAGCGGAAAGCACTTTATCCCCTTTACCACCATGAGTTTTCCCTTCAGAGGAATGGGGGGAACAGCCACCCTCAATACTCTTGCCAAAATTGCCCGAAACAAGGGAGCCAAAGTGCATAAAGGTGCAATTGCCCGCAAGATGCTGAGAAATTATCCCGAAGAGTTAGGCAATGCCGTCCACCATAT
>JAQUHL010000066.1 GCA_028683635.1 Candidatus Cloacimonadota bacterium | reverse complement strand
CCACGGTCATGGGAAAGAGAAGTTCGGTAACCTGTCCGGTGGTTGTGGGACTGAAACGGATATAAACATTGGTGGGAGCCAGGATGTAATCCGTGGGATAAAGAATCACTTCGTTACCATAATCACCTGTTTCTGATAGAGATAGCTGAAATCCCTGGCCGCAGGAGAAAGACACCATATCCACCAAATTCTGGCCGGAAACAGTGATGTGGCAAGGTGCAGAATGATGTCCCAGCGCTACATGACCAAAATCGGGCAGGGAATCCGGGGTAACCGTAAGTTCAGGGCTGAGAGTGGTAAAACAAATCTCATCGCCCAAAACAGTGCCCAGGGCATTCCCGGCAAAGGATTTTATGTAATAGGTTTGGGAATGCACCAGAGAGGCAAAGGGAATGTTGAAGCTGCCTGCCTGGCCGGGAGACAGTATGACAACATCATCGATCAAAGTGGGATTGCCGTAGGTGTTCCACACTATTCCACGCTGGATAAGGTCTTGATTTCCGGTGGAGATAACTTCGCCGTGATATACAGCACTTTCGATACCTATATCGGTAACCGTTCCATTGGCAACAACGGGCAAGGCTACCCCACTTCCCGAGACCGGCAGAAACTCATCAACCCCCGTATTGGTGGAGATAACTATCTGTCCTGTGTAGTCAATGGCTTCTGTGGGGATGAAACCCAGCCTGAAACCAAGCACTATACCGGGATAGATATAGAAATCGACGCTATTGCGGGTGGACTTCGAAGACAGTGACAAGAGAGAACCATTATGCTCTTCGCGGATTCCCGAAGTGAGCACCACATGGAATCCGGGAGGAGTAGTCAAGGTTCCGGAAAGCCCGATCTGACCGGTATTTATAATCGCGAAATCCAGAGAATCGGACTCTCCCACGCTGACTTCGCCGAAATCCAGAGATTGAGGTGATAAAGTGTAATCCGGAGTACCAACGCGAATATTCAGATACACTGGCAGGTCAGGATTGCCGGGGTCGTTTGACATGAAGCGGAGTTGATTCATATACCAGCCACTTGGCAGGTCGTCTGAATCGATGGCAATGTCGATGGGCAGAGGGGGATCTTCGGGAGTAAGCCCGCCCCAGAGGAAGGTTTCACCATTCATGGTAATCCAATCCGTGGGCATCTGATAATTTCCGCTCAGTAACACTTCGTCGATATGCATATCGTTACCATAACCGCTTTTAGCCAGGAAGCCCACGCGCAGATTAGCGTTCTGATCATAGGCGGAAAGATCGATGATATGCTGACGCCATTCATAGGGCATGGTACAGCGCAGGATGTAGTTACCTGCATCCATCCAGGCACCTCCATTCACCGATACCTGCACCTGCAGGGTGTCGTAATAGCTGGGATAGCCAGCGTCATGGAACATCCAGAAAGAAAGGGAAAGCCCTGTATAGTCCGAAAGGTCGAGTTCGGGGCTTTGCAGACGGCGACGGTTGTTCACATGAGTACTGTATGAATTGAAATAACCAAGAAAACTGCCGGCAACAGGTGGTGTTCCATTGGGATGGACCGTGGCGGCAGCCTGAGCCCAGTCTCCTTCGTTGCCTGCAACCTGAACTTCAGTCCATCCTGCAGGGGGACAGCTATCCTCAAAGCCGGTGTAGAGCAGGGTGTTTCTATCTTCACGGGCATAGTAAACCCAGGCACTGTAGGAAAGAGAATCCACACCAATATTGCTAATGCTCAGGTTGCGATGAGCAATCTCTCCGGGTTGGATATCGATATTGAAAGTTCTGGGATCAGCAAAAATTCGGGAGCCAACTCCATATCCATCAACAAAGACATTGATGGGAGTTCCCACGGCATTGTGCGTTACAACGATATTGCCGGAGTAGTACTCTGGCAGGAGAGGAGTGAAAGTTATCGTGAAGGTGGCACTGCCACCAATGGGAATCTGGTAACTGAGGACATTGCGACCATGTTCATAATCCGCTTTGGCCGCTGATGTGAAAGCGCCATTTTCAGGATCGGTACGTCCCCAGGGAGTAATGCTGAAACACTGTGGAGTGGAAATGGTTCCATGCAATACTGCCGAGCCCGGATTGGAGATCAGCATATTACGGGTGCTGCTTTGAGTGTAAAGCACTTCACCGAAATTGAACAGTGGGGGATTAACCTGGATTTCGGGAACATCTGAGGACCAATTGATGCGGGAATAATAGTCCATTTCGTGGCCGCTTCCTGCCCAGCCGCCGGTTTCGTTGGTGAACTGCACCGTCCCCTGATCGAGGTTTTTACTAACATTGTAAAAGGACGTGGCACCTGAAGGGAAGCTGGCATGATCGATAGTAATCGCTTGATCGTTATTGATGGTCATCAGACTTCCTGAACTGTAGCCATAGCGGAAGGTGCAATAAGCAAAAGAATGAGCCGGATCGATCGCCGCCCCATCTTTGATGTAAACTCCATCTGGTCCGGTATATTCAAAAATAGTCCGTTCTGCCGCTATTGTGCCACCGCTGTTCACAAACAGATTGTAGTAAGCGTTGATAGCCTCGATTCTGGTAATGGTGGCGTTTGAACCGGATGTTCCGATAGATTGCAGGATTCCGCCATCGTTAATGTTTATGGTGGAACCAGAGAGCATTTTCAGGATACCCCCTTCTGCAATGGCCAGTTTGCCGTCGGAATTGATATCCACATCACCCTTGGTTTGCAGGGTATAACCTGCCAGATTCAGAACACCGCCATTTACAGTTATGGCTCCGGGAGTGCTGAGAGTGAGATTGGTACCAAGACTGAGCGAGGAGGGAGTGCGAGTATCGGAGCTTTTGTTTACGGTGATGTTTTTGAAGTTTGCCGTTCCAGCATTGCTAAGGATGCTGTTACCATTACCTGTAAAGCTGATCGTTCCCGTGTTATCGGTGAAGCCCGCCCCGCTACTGATACTGAGGTTTCCCCCAAAGCTGTGGCTTAACCCCGAAGTTCCATAGTTCCAATAACCACGGAGGATCTGAACATCGCCGCTGGCAGCGATGGACTTGGTGGGGAGGAATGAGCCTGATGATTTATCGAGTTTAATACTTCCAACGCTGATTCCGGTAGTTTGGGTAATGATATTCTGATTAATGCTGCCATTCATGGTTAAAAGCGAATTGGGATACAATTCCAGACCGCCGGAAGGATTATTGTCAGCAAGATTTTGCTTGAAGGCGAATTCGGCAGCAGTGATGCTTAACCTGCCTCCGGCATCGATGGCTACTGCTCCATTCACCTGAATCCTGCCACCATTCATCACAAGTTTTCCTTCCTGGAGAGTAAGATTGTTCAGCACAGTGCTTTCGCCGGAGTTATAGTAAGTGAGGTTATCCGGATCAGGATGGTTAATCACCAGATTGTAGAAATTCTGGCTGCCGGATAGGGAGGATGAAGAAGGTTCGGCTTTTAGGGTGACGGTGCTGGTTCCGGGAGTATATCCTGCGGTTCCTGCTTCGTTTATCCAGTCATTATTCAGTTCCACGGCATAGCCATTGGAATTAAAGGTGCCACTAAGGATTTCCAAGTCTTCAACGATACGTACGGGACTGTTCAGCATTACCTGGGCACCGCTTTTATTCACCCTTATTCCCGGGAGCAGGTTATTCCCCCCCAAGGTAATGTCGGATTGCGATGAACCGATGAATTCAAAGGTCCCTCTGGCAGTGGAAAAAACGTTGCTGGGAAGGGCTTTTAAACCCTTTCCTACCTTAAAATGGGTAAAACTGTTATTATCCAGGCTTGCTCCCGTCACAAAATCAAGGCCTTTATTGGGGAATTCGAATATGTTGCCATAGGTTTCCCAGGGGCAATTTATTGTCTGCCAGGTGCCCGTGTGTGTGTTAGTAAATGTCCCTCCCCGCATGGAGACATAGCTGGAAGCTGTAGTGCTCAGTTCTCCTGTTAGGGTGATATCAGTATCCAAGGTGTAAATCTCTCCCCCCGTCATAGAGAGATAGCCAGCTATGGTGATTTGGTCTAAAGCTACTTCAGGATTGGTATCCAAACAAAGTAAACTACCTTCATTAATGATGAGATTTGCCCCTATATGCACCTGAGTCTGGGTGCTGTTACGCCGGAAATTCTGATCCAGGAAGCTGTTCTCGCCATTCAGAGATATGCTACCGCTGACATTCAGGATACTTCCTTCCTTGGGTCTAAGCCTTCCTGAGTCTATCTGCAGGTTACCGCTTACATTTACGGTGAGGTCTTCATTAATGTCCAAGAAACTTGTCCCGGTAGTTACACGCACATGGTGGAAGGTTTCCGGAGTGGTGATTTGTTTGGCATTCGGACTCGTAATCCAGCTTACCAAGCCACTGCCTTCCATAAAGTTATTGGTATCACCGTTATTGGTCCATTTGCCGCCGATGCGGATTTCATCGTTATCGTTATTGGCATAGAGCTGTCCATAAGTGTATATTTCAAGATCCCTGCTCACGGTCAGTACATGATTATTTACATGTAGCTTTCCCATGTGGAGAAGGCAGTCTCTGGCTATCGTGATGTCGCTTAGCATGGTAACTGCACCGGTGCTACCGGTTTTACGTAGTATCAGGGTAGGCAGCTTGTTGCCACTTCCCAGGCTGAGACTGGCCTGTCTGTTGCCAATCAGTTCCACGATTCCTTCGGTGGGGCTAAAAGTATTGGGATTGGTGGCCAGGAAGTTCCACCCCACCTTGATTTCACCACCACTGAAGCTAAATCCCGAACTGCCGATCTGCATGCCATTATTGCTTATCTTCAGCACTCCCCCGCTCATGGAAGTAGTGCCCCCAAAGGTGTAAGTGCTGCCATCATAGGGAGTATCAATCAGCAATTCCCCTCCATGCAAAGCCAGAGTACCTGTAGAATACTGTAAAAAGGTATTGCTAACCGTCAGTAACCCATGATAGTTGGCAGGAAGGTTTAGCAGACCGCTATTGTACAGGTTGTAAGTATTCAGAGTTGCATATCCTCCCAGGTTCAGCGTAGCGTTTAGCCAGATATCTACTTTGCCGTAAACCACCGTATTCATTTCATTTACGGAAGTTGTGGCTCCTGTTTTGATTACCAGATCGCCATTCAGGGTATTGCCGGTGGTTCCTCCGAAAATAGCCTGACCACTGGTAAGTTCATCGATGATGGTGCCCCAGGCAGCGGTGGGTTCGTAGTTATATACATACCTTTGTGATGAGCCGGTGTTTTTCAGGATGATAGATACCGCTGCAGGCATGCTTATGTTACATCCCGCAGCCAAGCCAATCGTATTACCGGTATAAATTGTACCAGCGCTTAGGTTTGCCCCACTGGATCCCTCATGCCACATCAAGGATCCACCCACATCCAGGATGTCGTCCACGCTGTCCATATAAAGCGCTCCGGAAATGCTGCAGTAGCCCCCAACTTCCAAAAGGGCATGATTGATCCTCAGTGTTCCGGCAGTAAGGGTTAGAGTCTCTAAAATCTTAGTGTTTCCATCCACGCTTACCTGGCTGTTTCTTTCCCTTACTCCCTCACCGGTTCTGGCAGTTTTATTGATAAGCAGGGTACTAATCTGGCTGGGAGAATTCACGTGCAATACCACGTTATTGGTGCCATAAAGCTCAATGATCCCCTCCGTGGGATTGAAGCCCCCGCGCTCTACTTTGAAATCTCCACTTGTGCGGATAAATCCTCCCGAAATAGTTTCATTGATGGTGTGCCCCGTATTGCGCAACCATACTCCATTATCGATGAAATCCAGCACTCCACCTTCCATATAGAGATTTATGGGCCTTGTATATGCCCATTCGCTGGGATACACATCTCCACCGTGTATGTTAAAGGAACCGCTATAAATGTACAAATCCGCATCCAAATCCACATATTGGTTGGAATCCTGGTGCAGATTGATAGTGCCGCTTTCCAGAATATATCCGCCCAGAATGCGATTGTCCACCAGATCATTTGCCGTAAACTCTGCATAGGGATATACGTGGATAACACCCGAAGTCCAATCATAGTGATCGCAGCTGACCGATTTATAGTGCAGAATACGCAGTTCTGAGTTGCCCGTTTTCGCCAGTTCCAAGGTCTTTATATAGGCTTCATTACAGCTGGCATTGGCATCGCCGGTAAACACAATCCGGTAATCATCTCCGATAAGTGTTCCTCCGCTGTTTACCCAATCTCCGCCCAAACTGAGAGTGCTGCTTCCCATTAGTAATTGTCCACTATCCAGATACACTGAGCCATTTATCTGAAGTGATTGACTCATATACACCCCTCCAGAATTTTCCATTTGCACAGAACCGATAACATTAGGACCGAATACATTTACCGTGCAGACCTGATCTCCTACAAATCGAATTGCGCCGTTATCCATCCTCAAGCCCCCATTGCAGTACAAATATCTTCCCACGCAAAGATCATAATCGGAACTGTAACGAAAAATGCCATCCACCTGGTTAAAGAAATTAGCATTCAGGCTGGCAGTGGAGGAGAATACCACCTCCAATTCTGCTCCTCCTGTCTTTCTGAGATGCAGATAATTGAAGTAGTTATCTTCCGATCGGATGGAGAAATGGGCATCTCTGCTTCCTAAGCAATTCAAGGTGCTTACATCCATAATTACGTTGCTGTCTTCATAGGCTATCCAATTGCCATAAAGACATATATCGCAGTCTGCATTATCCACTAACTGGCTGCCCCCATACCACAAAGTGTTATTCATCAGGTTCAGGGTTCCCTCTCCCGAGGTAATGAACTGGCCATACACCTGCGTGTAGCCATTGACCGTCAAAGTCGCTGCTCCCAAGTTTATAAAAGCGCCTGCGCCAATGGTCAGATTGCGGCACACAGCAGTTATTCCTCCGCTGATCACGGGTTTACGAACTGCAGAGCCTGGAATATACACGTCCGTGGTAGCGTTGGGCACGGTATTAGTTGCCCAGTTACCAGCCGTGTTCCATGCGGTGCTGATATCTCCTTCCCAAAGTCCGGTGTTACCTACAATAATCTGTACGTTACCGTCCGTTAGAGGACTATTGCTCCACACCAGTAAACCGTAAATATCAGCGGTAGGTATCCATATGGAGAAAGCTTCACTTCCCAATTCCGATTCTGCATCGCTGAAGGCCACATAGGTATCCCGGGTGCGGTAATAAGTTTCTCCCTGTGAACTATAAAGGGCAAAACCCAGGTCGCCATGACCGCTCACGTGATTCAGCAGGATCGTATAATTTCCAGGATCCAACTGCAGGTCATACATCTTAACCACATCGGAAGTACTCCATGATAGGGAATTAGTACCAAAACTTAAGGACTGTGCAGCTGCTTCGCTTTGCAGGAAGTTATTTTCAGGATAGTCTTCATAGCGCACGCCCAAGCCCATCGAGGAGCCCACAACATGGTTTTTATCAACAAGCACCCAGTTCGTATGCGCTGATGAGATCGAGGAAGCCTTCCTGTCACTGAAATAGTGGTCATACAGATCGAGAGTGGTTTGGCTGTTGCCGGTTTGACGCATTCCTGCCACCACCCAGGTAGAGGGAGTGGAAGGAAAAGTCGTGTAATAGCTTCCAGTATCGGGAATATGCAGTCCCACCCCATTCGTCAGAGCCGGAATCGATCCTCCGGTAGTGATGGTAAATTCTCCATTACTGCCGTCATAACCCTGATACACTTCATTTGCGTCCTTAACCTGGACCATGATGCGAGCACTGGTACTGTTCAATCCCGTCGGAACCTTCCAGGGATAATAGCCGATATTGGGTGCGTTATCATCTATAAGTACATATTCCGTTAGTGGTTGAGCCGGATTGGTATTATAGAAAAGCTCCACAGTGGAGCCCGCTGGTTGGTCTCCATCCCAAGTGATCTCATAAATTCCGTTCTGGCGCAGAGTTTCAAAGTCGTTCCCATTTTCCGTGAAGCCATGTCCCCCATCCGGACTCTGAAGCAACACGCTTATCCCATCATTGCGGGGACGAGGATGCAGTTTGAAAAGATACCAGAAATTACTAATGTTCCAAAATTCCATCTGAGAGCTATTGGAATCGTGCAACAGAACAGTGCCTCCGGTAGTGCTGTAACCCATGGCACAGATGGTATGATTCCAAGTATTCATCAGACAGGGATTTCCGGCATCAACTTCATAACGCAGGTCAGCAAACATCTCACTTTCAGACCACAGATAATCCCAATGCAGCGAGTAGTAATTTCCCCAATAGTCATGCCCAAGGGAATTGCAATAGCTTTCCATTCCAGGGCTTACGTCTGTGGGCAAAGTCATACCATAGTACACAATATCCGTATCCATAGCATCTG
>JAQUHL010000065.1 GCA_028683635.1 Candidatus Cloacimonadota bacterium | reverse complement strand
AAATCAATAGCCATTTAACTAAAACGAACCATTCCAAAAGGGTTTGTTGTGCCAACAACTTTTTTCCAGGTTGTAAACACCTGTCTGTATGTATTATACAAAATCGTGCTGTCAAACTTGAGCCTGACCCCATAAATGTCGTATATATAGAAAGGGAGCACGTCGCAGGAAAATTAGTGAGGAGTTAATGGCAAATAGTGATAGAAAATTTGTCGGGTTTCCGCACCGCTATGTCTTCGCGGTGCGGGAGCATTAATTTCATTTTTGCGAAATGATAACCATCATCGATATTCATAGATCATCCATCCGTCTTTTCCCAGTGCGAGGTAGATAAAGTCATTTTCCAGGGCAACGTCGAGGACGCCATATTGCAGGTTTATCCAGGAAAGTTCCTGGATATTCAAGGGTTTGCTGATCTCCAGGATTCTCAATCCGCCATAGCCGAGGACGACGTAGGCACGATTGTCCTTGATCTCCAGATCGGTGATATCATAGGCAAAGCGAAACTGATTTATAAAGGTGGGATTGCTGAGATCCTGGGTATTGATAGCCATTAGGTTTTTGCCGGCACCGATCCAGAGAACATCGCCATTTTTGCGGATGATTCTAGCATCGGAGATCTGATAATTCCTGCCCAAACTAAGCGGAAATTGCAGATCTGAGATATCGATGGTTACAAACCCAAAATCATTCAGCGCATAGATATAAGGATACTGGGCGATGAAATCCCGGATTCCCCATTTTTCGGAGAACACGCTTTTGATCTCTCTGCCCCCACCGCTGCCAATATCGAGAATGTCGATCCCCCTCGCCTGGTCTGCCACGAAGAGCAGCGAGCCCTCTCTGGTGATCTTATCCCCGGTTACCTGGTAAGGGAAATAGATCTTTCCATAGGTATTCAGGGAATCGATCTCAAAGACGTTGTTGGTAGGTTCCCTACTGCAGATGTAGAGGTATTTCCCCGCCATCAGATCATAATCCTCGATAACTGATGTGGAAAAATAGGAAGCATCGAGCTGGGGTCGCCAGGGATTGAACATTGACCATATCCACAACTGATTGGGCGCGGAGATAATCACCTTTTGGTCGGCGGCGAAGATCGAATATGCCGGGGAGTTCTTGATGTGGGAAATGGGTGTCAGATATCTGTTATCCAGAGCAATAAGGTTTATCCCAAGGTACATCAGGATCAATGACAAGATCAATCTTTGTTTCATGATTTCTCCAAAAGTGTTTTGATTATATCGCTGGGTCTGATTCCTTCCGCTTCGGCAGCAAAGGATACCAGGATCCTGTGTTGGAGGACTATCTCTGCCACCCTGGCAACATCCTCTTCGGAAGGGGTGAGCCTTCCCTCCAGAGCAGCCCTGGTTTTGGCTGCCAGGATCAGGTACTGCGAAGCTCTCGGCCCTGCTCCCCAGGTTATCCATTTTTTTGTGTCTGCGCTGGCTTCCTGGTCCTTGGGGCGGGTGCTGCGGGCGAGCTTGACTGCATAGCTCAATACGTGATCACTCACTGGCAGTTTGCGGATGAGATGCTGGTATTCGATAATCTGCTGGGCACTCAGCACCGGGTTGATTTCGGGTTGAGCATCCTGGGTAGTGTAGCGGGCAATCCTGATCTCTTCTTCAAAAGTGGGATAATCGATGGTGATATAGAACATAAATCTATCCAACTGCGCTTCCGGCAGAGGGTAGGTTCCTTCCTGTTCGATGGGATTCTGAGTGGCCATCACGATAAAGGGTAGCTTCAGATCCCAGGTCTTGGTGCCAGAAGTGATCTGGTATTCCTGCATGGCCTGGAGCAGGGCAGCCTGGGTTTTGGGAGGAGTGCGGTTGATCTCGTCTGCCAGGATGATATTGGCAAAGATGGGGCCCTTAAGATACTGAAACTGTTTGCTTTCTCCTTGTGGTGACGAGACCAGGATATCTGTGCCGGTGATATCGGAGGGCATGAGATCCGGAGTGAACTGGATGCGGCTGAAGCTGAGATTCAGAGCTTTGGCAATGGACTGGATGATCAATGTTTTTGCCAGGCCAGGCACTCCTTCGATCAGGATGTGCCCATTGGCAAACAGCCCGATCAAAACTTGATCTATCACCCTGTCCTGACCAATTATCACTTTGGCAATTTCGGTTTTCAACCTCTGTGTATCCAGCTTAATCTGATTGATTTGAACGGTGATATCTATATCACTCATCGTCTTCTCCCTTAAAAACTTTCTTTATAATGTCGTAACCAGAATTGGCGATGGCAAGGCTTCCAGTCACGATGATGATCAAAGCGGTAAGTAAATGCGCCAACGCCATGATTGCCCCGGCTGAGTTTCTTGTCAATCCAAAACCGGCCGAAAAGATGATCATCATCATCCATTCATTGCTTCCCAATTGCGCCGGCGGCTGAGGAAGAGCATAGGTAAGGTTGATCATTGTATATCCAAACAAGATCACTGCAAAGGGCAACAAATTGCCCAGGGAACGAAACACAAAGGTAAAATACATAGCATCACATATTATACCCAGAACCGTTAGAATCACTGCATAGAAAAGATAGCTCCACCTGTGCTCAAAAAGGTTCAATCCTTGGATAAAAAAGGAGATATAGCTTCTGATCTTTGTCTGATAACGTCTGGGGCAAAAGAAAAACGCTCCCTGGATAACTGCTTCAAGACCCTTGTGTTTGACAGAGGAAAAAATGATCAGCCCCAAAGACAAAACAAAAAAAGCAAAGAGCAGAACAATCAAAGAGATGATTGCCTGGGAGATCTTGATAGCGATGAAGGGAATGATCAGCATAACGACCAGAATCCCCAAAGTATCAAAGGATTTATCAATAAAGATTGTCGGCAGGCTCCTGGTTATGGGTTCGCCATGATTACGCTTGATAAACCAGGCCTTGGCGAACTCACCCAGACGAATGGGCACAAGGTAGTTTACCAGGTTTCCTGCCAGGCTATATTGCCAAGTGCGAAAGATGGATATCCTGTTGTTTGATCTGATCAAAAAATTGA
This sequence comes from Candidatus Cloacimonadota bacterium, assembly GCA_028683635.1. Taxonomy (GTDB): domain Bacteria; phylum Cloacimonadota; class Cloacimonadia; order Cloacimonadales; family Cloacimonadaceae; genus JAQUHL01. The sequence continues at coordinate 5,374 of JAQUHL010000065.1, read as the reverse complement.
ACCTGAGAGAGCGGATAAAATAGGCCACCAGATAAAAAAGAGCTGCCAAAAGTAGCTTAGCCCTGTCAGCCAAAACGATTTGGGAAAGCACTTCCCGGGGATCGATGTATGAAGCCCACACCCAGATCAAAGCTGCTCCAAGGACAAGGGCGAAAGCCAGATAAGATAGCTTCTTTTTCACTTATCAGTCTTTGGTAAACAGCAGATACTGGTGATGAGCCCAATACTTTTTGAAGCTTTCCGGTGCCACTCTTTCCACAAAACTCAGCCTTAGCATTCTACTGGCAAAAAGCGGATCAATCCCTTTGTAATAATCCAAAATGGTTACGGGATGAGGGTTGGGGTTGATTACTGGAGCAGGAATATGCTTATTCTTCCGCTTCAGTAGGGTAGCAAAAAACTCTTCTTTGGTCATGCCAATATCAAACCAGGGTGGACAGTCTATATATGCTTTTTGTCTCAGGTACCAACCCTGCATGTACATCAGGCGGGTAATCCTTTTGGGGTTAATGTTATCGGGGTTTATCATGGCACGCTGGGCAGGATTGATGTTTTTCATTTGTACCCTGTATCCCAAGCCATCCTGATTGGGAACACAGATCATGATACACTTGGAACTGACCCTGCAAAGTTCAGACAGAAAGAGAGTAACACTCTTTACAAACCACAAGGCAGAGAAATTCCAGGCCATTTCAAAATGTTCATCCGGATAATCCAAAGAGTTGTAATCCGTGTTCAGATTGGCAATTAGATCAAGATTCAGTTCATTCCAAAGCTTCGATATCAGCTTTAGGCGGGTGGAATCATGATCTTCCAGGGTGATCTGATAGCCATATCTGGCAAGATCCAGGGAATTTATCCCACTGATTCCCGTGAATCCAAAGGATGGAGTTTCCAATATTTTGGTAACACTGTATTGCTTGCAAACGAGGTGAAGCTTCTGGTTCAGGATGATGCGTTCATAAGAAGAACCAAGACCCTCGTGCGGGTTGCTGAAATACTTTCCCCAGTCATCGATAATGGGAATGGCCACTATCGTGCTCCCTTGTGTTCAAAGTAGGCATCGACAATCATTTTAAAATCTGGAATGGTATAATGCTCGGGCAGATTCATCAGTTCATACGCTTTCTTAACATCATAGAACCAGGTTTTGGAGATCAATTGAATCCTGCTGATCCAAAGCTCATTTTTGAGTAGTGTAAAGACACGTTCCAGGAAGCTGAAGATCTTGATGTCCAGGTTCAGAATGGATGGGTAATTTTTGTTATTGATCGATCTCGAAACAAAGTTGACCAGATCCCTGAACTGGACTGGCTCCCGGTCTGCAATACACAAGGTCAGACCATTGGGATACTCATTGAGCAGCAGCCAGATGAAAGCTTCCGTTATTGTTTCGATATGGCAGAGGTGGATCCAGATTCTTTTTCTAACCAGTGGCAGTTGATGTTTATGAACCATCTTCACCAGTTGGAATGGAAAGCCAAAATCACCCCTACCATAGGTTATGGCAGGTCTCAGGATAGCCCCTTTCATGCCATTGAGAATAGCTCTGTTGATCAGCTTTTCGGCTTCGATCTTGGTATAGTGATAATAGTTATCACCCACTTTCTCGGTATAATTATTGGCAGGAAGCTCATTGGGGATCGCTCCGAAGACGCCCACAGAGGAACAAAATATCAGTTCTGCTCCCTGATCGAGGCAATATTGGATCATGACTTGAGTGGAAAGAACGTTGGTTTGGTAATAAACCTCTTTTGAGAATTTCCTGCCTCCCCGCAAAGCACCGATATGCAGAATAACATTTGGCTGAAAATCTAGAAGATAGCTTCTTATTTGCTCAAGATCGCCAAGATCGATTCCGGCAAGCTTGACTGCTGCACTGAACTCCTGGAATCTTTGGGAATCTGTATCAGGACGAACCAGAGCATGAACAATGAAATCAAGGTTTCTTTTCAGGATTTCCCGAAGGACCGAACTGCCAATCAAACCGGTCACTCCAGTTATGAGAAGTTTCTTCATTTATCCAAAAATAGAGCGTAGCAGGCTTTTTTTCTTTTTTATGCCCGAGGAAGGAACTGGGACAAAATCGACGTATTTGATATCCACTTTCTCGTTGTTTACCACTTTCATGCCATGTTTTTCGCAAAGCAGATTGGCTGTGTGAGAATCAACGCGGTTGGTGATGGATCTTTTAGCCTGGAAAAAATGTTCATAGGAACCTCTTCCATGATCATCCGATCCCAGAAAGTGCGCATAACCCCTGTTCACCAGTTTCCAGGCAGTTTGTTTAACTTTGTCTCCATAGTATCCGGTCAGGCTTCCGGCATTTACCTGGATATAAACATTATGCAAGGCAAGGTTTTTGGCCTCAGAGCTATGTTTCATCACAGTGACATAGCGTTCTGCATGTGCAAGGATAGGTTTGAAACCCTTGTGGAGGATCATGAAGATATTGTGGTAAAAATCCACTGGCAGCCCATTTAAGTCTGTCTCCACCAATACATAAGAAGAATCACCCAAGGTCAGATTCTCAGATTGGATCGTATTCTCGATGCCCGGATGTAGATGAACTTCAAAACCGGGGTGCAGATCGAGATCGATGTTCTGATGTTTCACTTCGCTTTCCAGTTCGTTGAAACGGCTCATATATTCTTGCCTGGTATAGCTATAGTGACCACGCATATAATGAGAAGTGAGAAATACATGCTTAATGCCTCCGTCTGCCATTTGTTTAAATTGGGAAAGAGTTTCCTCAAGGCTTTTGGAGCCATCGTCGAATTTCGGGATCAGATGTGTGTGCAGATCTACCATAATGATCAGGGAAGCCTTTCCTGGATCATTTGGATGAACTCCTTCAGGATATCGTTGTTATCAAACGGGGCGATGATTTTCTCGCATTCCGATAAAAGCTTATCCACATTCTTTCTGGCTTTGTCAAATCCCAAAAGCCCTGTATAGCTGGTTTTGGATGCCGGAGAGAAATCATCTTTGTTATCAATTTCATCACTACCGCGAGAGTAATCGGCTGCGATATCTTCGATCATTTTGTATGACTCGGCAAGATTCAAAACGTAAGTATTCATTTGCATCCTGATTTCATCGCTGGCTTCTGCAAATAGGCAGGCGATATCACTACAAGCCTGGATCAGCGAACCGGATTTTTTCAGGTCTATAAAGCGCAATACGTTGATTTTCATCATTTTGCGTTTGTTCAGCAAATCCACCGCCTGACCGCCAATCAAACCATAGGATTTGCAGTGCGTTGACAATATCTTGGCAACTTCAATTGATTTTGCTGCATCTTCTCCCATGGCTGCCACTTCAAATGCCAGCGAATAAAGAGCGTCACCTGCCAGAATTGCAATCGTATTGTCATATTTATTATGTACAGCAGGTTTAGATCGACGTTCCTGTTTGTTTTTGATGTAAGGCAGATCATCATGAGTAGTTGATGCACAGTGTATTATCTCTACTGCACAAGCTGCAGGTATGATCCCGGCCAGCTGTTTTGGTTTCTTGATCCCGCTAAGCATTTCATACATTGCTATCATCATTAGAGGACGCCATCTTTTTCCGCCATTGAACACAGCAAAGCGAATCGCTTCTTTGAGTTTTTTTGCCTGGCTGCCATCAAAGATCAGGTATTCGTTTAGTGCTGTTTCAATCAGTTCCAGTCTAGTCTCAAAATACTTTTGAATAAGCAATTTGTTCTCCCTTGGGGAATAGTTTTATCTTAGGATATACTCTTCGGAATAACATATACAAGATCAGAGTTGCTGTCAAGTCTTTTATCTGTTTAATTTGATATTGTGAATTTAATACTTTGCATCTGGACTCGAACCTCAAAGGAAGCTGCTCCAAAAACCCTGTCTGAAAAGAATAAAAGCCCTTCCTTCCTGGCATTGGGGGCAATCAATCCAAAACTGTAATAATTGTTTGCCACGCTTGTAATAGCATTATGATATTTTTCCATCGGAACTTCCTGTGGAACCACGGCAAAGGGATCTGGATATATTTCGTAGCGATAATTAGCACCAATTATGTTCATTAGAAAATCGATGGGAATGGGATCAAACTGCTCGTCACCATTGAAAATACTGATATCTTGCCTGTGAAAATTAACGCTTCGGGAAGTTCTGTTTCTCACCAGGATGCTTATTGCAAAGAAAGATTGTTTCGAGCCTGTAACTATTGATGTCACATACTCCGGACGGATAGCTACAATCAGGCTATCCGTCCGGATAATAGAGTATCCATTTTCAATAACTATGTGGTCCTGTTTTACCGGGATATATTTATATCTCGTGCAGGAAACTCCACACCAGGCAGCGAGGACCAGCAAAACCATGCAGATTATCCTGGAGTGTCTTGAAGAACTGGCCTTATTCGCTGTCTTCTTCCATCCCATTCTCATCTTCTATCTCCTGATCATCAGAAGTATTAACAAATTCCTCATTATCCTGAGGACGAGAATTCTCTGTTTCGAGACTATGTTTTAGGTTTTCAGCTTCCTTATCGAGTTCTTCATTATCGGGTTCCACGGGTACAAAAGTGATGTCCTTTACTTTGTCCTTTTCAACCAGATTGATGAGCTTGACACCTTGGGTATTCCTGCTAACCTGGGAGATTTCCGACACCCGCTGACGAATAATCATTCCACCTTGAGTAATTATCATCAAATCATCTGCATCTTCGACAATCATCAGGGAAGCAAGATGACCATTGCGTATGGTTGTTTTCAGAGTAATAACTCCCTTTGAACCACGCTTGGTTTTGGTATAGGAAGCAATCGTGGTTCTTTTACCATATCCGTTTTCACTTATGGCCAAAATAGTTCTGGGGATGGGAGTCCCATTTTCCAGGGTATCCTCTTGCCTGATAACAGACATAGAGATAGTAACATCATTGTCTCTCAAACTTATACCCCGCACTCCCTGAGTGAATCTTCCGGTTTCACGGACATCGTTTTCATTGAAGCGATTGCAATAACCATTGGCCGTTGCCAGCAGAATGTCATCATTGCCATTGGTAATTCTGGCATCGATGAGTTCGTCGCCTTCCATGAGTTTGATTGCCAGGATGCCACCGCTGCGAGGCCTGGAAAACAAAGGCAGCGAAGTCTTCTTGACCACACCCTTTTTTGTAGCCATGATAACGCTTTGTGATTCAAGGAATTGTTTCAGGGTTACAAAGGCCCGGATCTTCTCGCCTTCCTGGAACTGAACCAGGTTCACGATCGCCTTTCCTCTCGCTGTTCTGCCAACCTCAGGCACCTCATACACCTTCAACCAATAGCATCTGCCATAGTCTGTGAATAATAGAATATAGGAATGGGTGCTCGCCACAAAGACATATTGTATGAAATCATCTTCTT
>JAQUHL010000064.1 GCA_028683635.1 Candidatus Cloacimonadota bacterium | reverse complement strand
AAATCCTGACCGTATTGAGATATGGGCAGGACGTTTGCAATAAACTGACGTTGCCCCAGATAAACACCATAGCCAAGATTACCAGCTTGAATCCTGCCCACCAAATCGTTGATTATTGTGGCACATTGTCCTTTGGAATGGTACCCCAGATATACTTGCCAGCTTAAACCGTTTGTCGTTGCGCCTGCAAGTAGCTCCAGACGGCACTGCTTGTGTTCGGATACATCGTTGATCAACCCGTTTTTTCTTTCCATGTTCACATAATTCATGGTCTGCATGATCTTTTTTGCCTGGCAACCAGGCGTGACAGAGATTGCCACGCCCAGGTTATCAGATGAGAACAGAGCATAATAGGTGTCTCTCTCCATCTCGCAAATCGATGCCAGTAAACCACATACAGCAGTTCTAGGAGGGATAGTGTAGGTTAGAGAACTAGAGTTGGTGTAGAATTTTCGGAAATGGGCCAAGACCCCACTGATCTCCAGATGAAAAATACTGTCGAAGTGCGGTAATCCAGACATTATGTCCTCCAGTTTTTCAGAGGAGGAGTTCATGCTTTGGTACCCCTTGGGAGAAGATAGTATCGAAATTACGCAGATCAAGCTCGGGGTCTTTCCAATAATAAACAGTAGTGATGATGGTCGCATTATTCTGTAGATATTCTGACAGACGGGAGCCATCTATAAAATAATCAGCCGGTTTACGGATCAACTTAGGGTTTTCAGCGATCATAGGATTATCTGATGATATCCTCAGCATGCTTCTGAGATCTTTCAGAAATGCAGTATTATCCTTTAGTTCGATCCGAAGGTACAGTCTGGGATACTGGCCGATCTTTGAACGTGTACGTGCTAAGGGTATAGCATGCAGAATTGATTCATCAAATAAACGGATATCATCATCCGTAAGCTTTGAGCTATAAGCAATGTTAGCATTGATACTGCCACTAAATGCAATTAGGGAATAATGAAGGCGATAATCCTTGCCTACTCCTTGTCCGCTTGAAAAACTGGAAGTGATGGTAGAGCTGTCAATAAGTTCCACAGGATGAAGAGAGTGTCCCCAATTGAATTGTATGGGTCCAGTCATATGGCCACCTACAATGTCTTCCTCGGCCGTAACGACTCCGAACATCCTGACATCGACAAGGTCAGTGTGTGTGATCTTCTTGTTTTTTATCTGCTTACTACGTTCTTTAGCGCTCTCAACACTTCCGGTGACAAAAATCTCCATGTTTTTGATTACTTCTAAATAGTCTCTGATATAGCGCTTCAGACGGACATCAGAGACCAAGTTTATGGATGTGTCATAATCCATACGAGGTTTGTTTTCATTGTCCATATCACCGTTCGGGTTACAGGACTGTGCATCGTACAGGAACAGTATCTCTGAGTTTTTGCTGATCATTTAATCCTCCATGTCTTCGGTATCATTTTCAATTATCTCATTTGATTCTTCTGTTGTATCTTCCGCAAGTTTTTCGACTGTTAGCCAATATTGGCGTTCGAGATATCTATGATATGCTCTGCCAGCCATGATGTGGAAAACAACTTCTTCCGGTAAAAGTGTGGCCTTGCTGTATTCCGTCATACACTCCCGGTAATAAGCGTCCAGATCGTTGTGATAATAGCAGTTGTAGATATCACGCATATTATCTACCAGTGCCATTACAGCCGGGACCTTTTGTAAGGGAATTCCCCGTAGATTTAACTTTTTGATGATAGTAGCCTTGATCTTCTTTTGCTTGTTTTTCTTCTCGATCTCACCGATGTAGAATCCCATGATAAATAGACCCTGAGCAAGGTAGTTATTACCGTAGATTCTGTCATTAAGTTGAAAGTATTTACTAATCTCTTCATGATCCAGAGTGGTAGCCATTTGTTTTTCTTCCATACTGTGTACTCCTTCTATTTGGTTAAAATAAACTAAATGCTTGATATAAAGGTTCATCAGGAAGGGTGCTATATCTATGAAGTAGCTTGATCTGTCCTGGGCCAAATGAATAATTTTTCTGGCATTAATGTCCGTAAACTGCTGTATCAATTGCTTGTAGTTGAACTTATGATCCCTCAGATAGGTATTGAGGAATTGGACAAGTTGTTTTTGTATAATCTTGTAATCCTTTTGCTTCAAAGCTGGATGAGAGTCACGTGACGGATAAAGTAAATATCGTAATGACTCTACAGACAGGCTACTCTTGCCCATGAACTTCTGTAGTTCTTGTTCTATCACCAGCTCTCCCAATTGTTCGGTCTTTTTCCTCAGTCCTTTCAGCCAGACACTGTTTATCAAACCATAGACCGGGAACTGTTGACTGCTGGGCTTTGGTTTATCATATAAGAACAGGGAAAAGCTTTTGATCCTGGATTCAAGACTCTCTATCGCAGAAAGGTTATTCTTTCTGAGGTCATAATCCAGATTCTTCATCAGGCTCAGGATAGCACGAAGCCTCACTGGGTCGATATCCTCGGAATGGAAAGTATCAACATTAGAAAACTCTGGTAAAACCATCAGATTCAAACCAAGAAAATATGAATCCAGATTCCTCATGGCGAAGGTGCTACCGATCGTTATTTTAGTGTAACAATCATGGCAGGCTGAAAATCCACGGGAACTGTTTGCGATGTTGACTCCATCAAAGTACAAAGGATTCTTTACTCCGTAGAATTTCTGCTTTAGGTTAACATCCTTTGCTAAATGCTTTTCCTCAGAGCAGATGTGGCAGACACCTCTTTTACGGGATTCTGTGAATATACGGTCTATCAGATAATAGTACAATACATCCAGATAACAGACGCCATACTCTGTGTCTTGCAGGAATTTACCATCTATCTGTAGAGCAAAGGCAGTTTTCCTTGCAGGTAGTTTCGATATTACCTTCTCAAAGTAGTTAGTGACCTCTGTTGGGTATTTTTTCTTATATTTTGCAGGATCATTGCGTAAGGGTGCTAGTGTAGTGTTTATTTCGGGATCGGGAAAGCCTTCTTGCTGATCTATGGGAAAAAGTTCATACTTTGGTCTGAGCCCGGGCGTATCATTTCTATAAAACGTGTCTTGCAGATGCTTAAGATATGCAAAGCACTTATCGACTTTAGCTGGATCTGTCCATGCAATCATGTTTCTGTTTTTTCCTATGAAACCCAGTAGGTCGAAAGCCAGGATGGATTTAAATGCTTTGTGACTCGCAAAGATCAAAGGATCATTGGGAGCCATCTTCTGCATAACCATGAAATCCATCTCCCTTTCTGGATCAAGTTGGGACCCCAATTCAAAGCGGCATGTCCCCTTTTGTGTATCAAGGTTTAAATTGATAAGCCGGCCCACTTGATCATTATCTTTACGCGGTCCATAGCTACGAAGGTCTGCACAATACTGACTGATCAGAAAGCGTTTTCTATCCATATCCGGAAGCTGTTTGTATTTTACCTTATCCTTGAGTATTTTGCCAATGTTAGCGTAAATATGTATCATTTTACCTCCTGAGTTCTCTTACCACCCCAAATCCCCTGGCGCTCTGTTTTCCCAGCCCCAGTAGTTCGGGAATCATGAAGTTTACCGAAAAATCCCCATAGAAGCAGTGCATTGGGATGTTGTGGAAATTGACGGTTACCTGTCTGAAGTTTCCCTCGGCTTTAAGGCCATCCCGGTCTGGGATCGTGTAGTCCAGGCCTTTGGAGAGGGTCACCAGATTGCCTTTGAGAATGCTGAGCAGTTTTTCATGTTGGTGACTTTGACTGAGCTTGAAATACTCACGGTCGTTATCCTGATTAAGGGCCATCCACGGCGAGGCAAAACTATAGCTTTGGGGGTTTGAGCATTGTCCCAATTCAGCTTCACGGAGTGTGATCTGCCGCTCATTCACAGAGATCGTGAGACCATTGATCTCCAGTGAATCTACTTCAAAAAAAACCTTTTTAAGTACGTCTATCCCCTCACGAAACCCGATCAGAGCAGGTGAGCCATCAATCAATCGATACTGGACGCGAGGAAAGGCATAGGATTGGGACCCGCAAGGCAAGTGATTGTGAAAGAGATGGTCCTCAGAGAATTTCCGTGCGAAAAACCCCCTTAGCTTGGGAAGATCCGAAGCGTTCATGGATACGTCGCCAAATCTGACTATCAGGTATCTTAGCTTTTGAGTCATACAAAACTCCTTGTCTCCGAGGTTTGAGATCGAAACTGCCCCATAACTAATGCCCCGGAAAAAACGGACGGATACAATTCTTGGATTGGGCAATGAGTTGTCAAGCTTTTTCATTTTCACTCTTCACGGCTCGGTGCGAGACTGTTCAAAAAAAGTAGCGTCCCTGATTGCCAAAGAGATGAAGTTCTTTTAGCAGCAACCTGCCCGGGGAGAAACCTGCCCCGCGCCAGAAGAAAAGCCCGGATCTCAGATCCGGGCCTTTCTATTGTCTTTATATACAGATGTTTATTTCAGCATCAGCATCTTGCTCTGATAGGAATTCCCTCCTGTTTCCAGGCGGAGGAAATATACTCCGCTGGCGGCGGGTGAGCCATTTTGATCTGTACCATTCCAGGAAAACTCATGTTTCCCTTTTGATAGCTTCCCCTGGTGGAGGGTTTTGGTCAACTGGCCTTTGAGGTTGTAGATATTGAGTTTCGCTGTCTGCGCCTGGGGCAGGATGAAGGAGATCGTGGTATTGGGGTTGAAGGGATTGGGATAGTTACCCAATGCCAGGTTGGGAACTGGAAGCTGTCCTTCATCCGGCTTGGACATGGAGGGATTTTGTGCCTTCATCAGAAACAATCCGGTAAAATGCGGGATGGCATCTCCTCTCTGGGGATACAATTCATAATAGAATTCATCCCAACCGATGAGAGCATATTCCCCGAAACCCTGGCAGGCAATGTCGCTGTTTTGCATATTAGGTCTGCTGAGGCTGAATCCACCCGGAGGTGAACTGATGGTACCCAACCTGTCTACAGTGTAGTAATGTGACTGCCAATGGTTATCATAGGAGCTTACACCCACCAGAAAATCACCATCGGAAAATCCGGAAAGATCCATATCTCCGACAGTATGACATTGGGTTTCGATGAGCAGAGTTTCTGGCCAGAACAAAGAGCCATTATCCTGGAGCCCCATCAGAGCATATTCGACGTGGTTGGTTGCAAGCTCCTCAAGCGCTGTCAGCAAAAACAGAGCTTCATCGGTTTGGTAGATTTGATAGTACTGGCTCATCGGTTCGGTATAGCATACGTAAGCATCTTCTCCCCATAGCAGGGTTCCATCTGCTCCCACTTTCTGGAGATAGTGACTCAATTCAAATTCTGATCCATAATATCCATGCCAGGAGAGATAGATATCTCCGTCCTTAATACTGGACTTCAAATCGAAAGACAGATGATATCCAGGCTGGGCGGACATGACGCTGTTTCCCTCCTTATTCCACCCTGGAGCAGGTAGGCCCGAGGGTTCGAGAAGCAAGGTTCTCGGTTCATAGGAAGGACTTTGCGTTGTATGGATAAATGAATAATATCTCCCGGATACTGCTTCCAACATGTTATCCAGATATTGCCCGGGAGGATTACCGGTAAGTTGGATCCCATTCGGTCCCCACATCAGCTCACCCTGAGTAATCTTTTGGCCAAAGACCTGGGCACAGCCATAGGAAAAATCGTTCCAGCCCAGATAAAATGATCCTGCCTCATAAGAAATCCGGGGTTTTATCTGGGTTGTGAGGGCCGCTCCGGCACTGATGTTTGTGACGACGTCTCCCGCACTATCGATAACCAGAAATCTGATGGATTCAAAGCCATCCAGAGACGAGGGGAAGACAACTCCCAGTTCGTTATCAGTACCAAGCACGACGTCATAAGCATCTTCGTTATGTTCATTGCAGATCCCAAGGTTGAGACCATTATCCTCAAGCAGGAATTGGCCATCATCTGAGACGATCTGGCAGTATAGGTTGTAGGTACCACCATCTGCTCTTTGATCTATCCAGAAAACGGCAGTATCATTGGCTCTTCTGATCATCCTCAGGGAGTGCCTCAGCATAGAACCAGCCAGACCAGTGCTGATGGCTTCGCCATTAGCGTCCAGCGTGTGTTGCCCGGCAGGACTGAGCACTTGCTGATAGATACCCTTCTGGCCTTCATGTTCGCCTTCCCAGGCTATCTGGACAAGGCCTCCCAAATAGGATATGCAGCGCATCAACCTGTGACCTCCAAGATCGCAGATCAATCCGCTGCTGGCATCCCAAAGCGGGCTGCCGCTGCTGGAAATATGCTGGGCTTTGATCTTTTGGTCGATCTCATAGTTGCCATATTCCGTCCAGGCCAGATAGATTCCACCCTCGGTATCTGGACAATGCCGAAGCTCAGATTTGAGCGCAATCGGCTCAGCAATCTGGATCCCATCCGCACCCCAGAGCTTTTCGCCTGTATAGTTCAGCTTATGGCAGAAAATCGTCTGAGTGACCACTTCAATGTCCAAAACCGATGCTGTGAAGAAAATATCACTATTCGTGGCAGTGAGTTCGATGCAATCGATGTTGTTTGTGATCCCACTCATCAAACTGACCGGCTCTGTCCAGAGGAAGTTTCCTGCACCATCAAATCTGCAGAGCTTGAGGGATATTCCACCGAGGCTATCGTCAAAATGTTGGATACAAACAAGATAGCTGCCATCTGATAACCTGGTGATGTTATGCAACCGGGATTGCGCTATTTCCGGCAGGAAAACCAAAGGCTGAGTCCATAGTGGTTGCCCCTGGGCATCAAAGTGTTGGGCATAGGTTTTGATTGTGCCATCTATGTATTTGGTATAGGAGATCATCAGCCCGGCATTAGCATCGACCAGGGCTGAATAACTATGGGGATCATTGATCAGCACCAGTCCGTTGTCCTGCCACAGGGTTTCTCCTGTGGGGCTGAGTTTCTGCCCAAACAGGCACCAACCTTGAGTTCCATAACCGAGCCAGGTAATATAAGGATCAGCATCAGGATTGGACAGTAACTGGATCTGCACTTTGTCACTATAGGTATTGCTAATGGGAATCCCGTCCTCTGCCCAAAGGATCTGCCCGCTGAGCGAGATCTTCTGGGCATAGATATCGGCGTCATAAGAATCGTTATAATCTTGCCAGATGACGAGGTAATTGTTGTCCAGGGTTTTGGTAATCTGGGGCTCATTCTGGACTCCTTCCTTGCAGACGATTAAGTTGCGCCAAAGAGTCGTCCCATCCGGATGAATCTTGGCTGCCACAATTTCCCTGTCTCCCTGTACTACTTCCGACCAGACTCGGATCACACAATCGTCTGTCGTGGGAGTCCAGCTTCCCTGATAAAAGATTTCACGGCTTTCGCGAACCACGAGTGGTGCATCCCATACCGGTTCAGCTACCAGGCTAAGGCTCACCAAAACCAGCATTAGAGTGAATAAACACGGTTTCATAAATCCTCCCCTTTGGGTTAGTATAAATCCTGCGATATTGCCTGTGTTCACAATATTGTAAAACTTTGGTTTCTTGTATTGCACATCTTGTTCCAAACATAAAAATATAAAGACCATTGAATTATGGGTTGAAGGGCGAAGCCCTACTCCTTTTAGGGTGGTGGGCGGGAATAGTTTTACAAAAATTAGCCTCACAACCAGCATATTTGGATGCCTGTATTTCGATGAATCGGGATGTGCAACGGTCTTACATATTTAAACATCGGGCAGGTAAATATGGTTTGCCAAAGTGTGTCAAAACCTTATCTTGAATATAGAGATAAGATTACGCAAAGCATCGAATCTCAAGGAGAAACACCATGAAAAATATCATTGCCACCGCAATCGAAATAGAAAGCACAGGGCTTGAGTATTTCCAAAGCCTGATACATAAATGTTCATACAATGAAGGTGTGAAGAGCATCCTCAATATGCTTGCCGTAGAACAAAAAACCCAGCTTGGTCTTTTGGAAGCCTGGCAGAAAGATGGGAAACCGGATTTTCCCGGTAGCGATTTCTTTATCTCCTCCCGAAACATCTTTTACCAGTTCAAAGCCAGGATCAACGAATTCTCCTGCGATATTGACCATCTTGCTCTTTACCGCTTTGCCCAGGACATTCAAAAACGCTCTCTGCAATCCTATGAAGAAGCCCTGTCCCAGGTCTCCGATCCCGGGTTTGTAGCCTTTTTGAACCAGCTTATCATCCGCAAGCGGAAACAGCTAATCCTGCTGGGAAACATCATCGACCTTCTGCTGAGACCCGAGCAATGGGTTGAGAGCCCAGAATTTGGTAGGCTCGAGGATTATTAGATCTTGACTTAAATTGGCTTCTTCATCCACTGGCATCATTGCGTACAAAACCCCATAGACTTAGAAGGAGATGAGGCAGAGTATCTGCCATTGATTCAAAAAGAAATATATGTTCAAGACGTTTCGCCGGATGCTTACATCCATCATCGTCCTCATGTTGATGGTGATGGCTTTCTCGATTTGGTTGGTGCTAACTACCTATCGGGAAAGCGATAAGATCAAATCCGAGATGGAGACTCTGGACCAACAGAAGGAAAGCATCACCGGCATCT
>JAQUHL010000063.1 GCA_028683635.1 Candidatus Cloacimonadota bacterium | reverse complement strand
CGTCTCGGCCCGTTTTGGCATGCCCTACATCAAAAAATACCGGGAGACCAGGGAGCTCAATATCCTCTTCCTCGTTGATATCAGTGCGTCCCAGAGCTTTGGTACCAGGGAGATGTTCAAAAAAGAACGCCAGGCAGAGATTGCAGCCGTGCTCTCCTTTTCTGCGCTTTCCAATCAGGACAAAGTGGGTATGCTGATGTTTTCCGACCGGCCGGAGAAATACCTGGCCCCCCGCAAGGGAAGAAACCACACCCTGCAAATCATCCGCGATATCCTCTATCTGGAGCCCAAATCTCCAAAAACCTCGCTTGCTTCCGCTTTTGAATATGCCTCACGCCTGCTGAAGAAGAAAAGCATCGTCTTCATACTATCCGATTTTATGGACAAGGGATATGAAAAAAGGTTGCAAGCCCTGGCCCAAAAACACGATGTGATCGGAATCCAGGTGCTGGACGCTGCCGAGTTTGTCCTGCCCAGGGCGGGAATCCTGAGATTGAAAGATCCCGAAAGCGGAGAGGAGATCCTGGTCAATAGCTCCGATGCCAAACTCAGAGAAAAGTATGCCCGCATCGTCAAGACCGAGCAAAGCAATCTGGAAGCTGAAATGAAGCGGCTGAAGGTGGATCTTCTGAGGCTGAGAAGTTCCGAGCCCTATATTGGGTCTTTACGCACCTTCTTTGCCCAAAGGAAAAGGCAATTCCGCAGGTAGTTACTATGTTGAGAAATAACTTTTTATACAGATGCTTGTTTACAGGTAGTGTGACTGAGCCTATCAGCACTTTGAAAGGACATCTTCCCCACCTATCACACCTTGATAAGAATGTGGTGCTGTCCCATACCCCGTTTGATTATGAAATTTCAAAGTGGTCTCTATACAAGGCGTTGATCCTGGGGCTGATGCTATTTCTGGCATCGGGACTCAATGCCCTGATCGAACAGAGTGTGGAAAATGCCGATAACCTCTCTGTAGGCTCCCACTTCCAACTGATCGTCAAATATGCCGTTCCTCTCAAGCAGGTAGTGGTTCCGGACACCCTGAGCAGCTTCCGGGTCGAAAGTGTGGAGGTGATCAAAACGCCCTCCACCCAGGATTATCTGAAGCTGAATATCTCGGTTTGGGAATCCGGAGCTTTGAGCTTTCCGAGGTTGAGAGTCGTCCCTGCGCAGATATTCCCCGGTGATCTATATACCGATGCTTTCAGGGTCTATGTTCTGCCCGTCAGAGGTGAACAGGATACCACCCTAAGAGATATCAAACCCCTGCAGAAATACCCCTATCAGATTCCCTATCAGATTTATTGGTATGCACTTCTGTTCTCGGGCATCCTAGTACTGACGATTCTTTTAATCCATCTGATGCGCATTAAACCCAAGCCCAAAATCCCGGCTGCCATCGCCATTGAAGCAAGCCAGGAACTACCTTTGTGGCAACGGATTATCAATCAGCTTGATGCTCTTTTGGGTGAGGATTTGCTCTACCGCGCGGATTACAAGACCTTCTGTTTCCGGCTCTCGTTGACCCTTCGAAACTATCTGGAAGAAGAATACGCCTTCAGTGCCATTGAGATGACTCAAAGCGAGATTGAGGCATATCTCAGAAAGAACAGCCTCCTGGGAGCGGAGCAGGAGGACTACATCGAACTGCTCAGATTCTGCGACAGGATCAAATTTGCCAAACATGACACATCCGGAACTGAGCTTGAACAAAAGGTAAGCTGGCTAAAGGAATACCTGATCCGCAAACATGGCTCTCCTGCCCTTGCCCCGGAACAGTCCCCTGCAGCGGAAACTATCGGGCAGGATACAAACTCGGAACCGGACGAGGACCGGGATGCCGATTAGTTTTTATCATCCCTGGGCTTTGCTGGGCCTGGTCTTGCCCATCCTGTATCTTGGGTGGGAGTTCCGGTTCAGGAACAAAAACCAGGCAGTATTGCCTTTCAGCAAGGTTTCCCAGCTACGCAAGCTCAGGGCCAATAACCGCTTCTGGAGATATTTCTTCCCCGTGCTCCGGGCTCTGGTGATCCTCCTTATAGTGATTGCCATCAGCCGTCCCCGCTGGGGAAAGGAAGTGCGGATTATCTCTCAAAGCGGAGTGGATATTGTGCTGGCAATCGATGTAAGCGGATCCATGAAAGCGGTGGATTTCCAGCCGGAAAACAGGCTGGTCTCTGCCAAAAAAGTGGCCAGGGATTTCATCCGCAAGCGTCCTGAAGACCGGTTTGGGATTGTGACCTTTGCCGAATATGCCCTTACCCTGTGCCCGGTCACATTTGATCACCACCAGGTGCTGACTGTTCTGGAAAAGCTGAATTTCAATGAGGATCAATCCGCCACTGCCATCGGGATGGGTCTGGCCAAAGCGGTGTCCAGGCTCAAAGATTCACCAGCCTCCTCGAGGATCGTGATTCTGATCTCTGACGGGGCGAATAATACGGGAGAGATCGATCCCCTCTCCTCCGCCGAAATGGCAAAACAACTGGGCATCAAAGTCTATGCCATCGGGGTGGGAACCACCGGACCTGTGGATTTCCCGATCGAGGATCCCTTCTTCGGAACCCGCTACCAGAAGCTTTTGATCGAGCTGGATATGCCCACGCTGAATAAAATCGCCGAGATCACAGGCACCGGGAAGGCCGCTCTGGCCGGGGACACCGAGCAACTCAGCGCTGTGATGAATGAAATCGACCGCATGGAAAAAACCGAGCACAAGATCCAGGCTCGCAAGAAATGGAAGGAAAGCTTCCTCTATTTCCTCTGGGCTGCATTCCTGCTTCTGGCTCTTGAAATTTTGACCGGGCTGTTTTTCAACCCCATTCTCCCGGAGTGAGCATGGAGATTATCCACTATCGCAACCTCTTTCTTCTGCTGTTGCTCATTCCCATCATCTGGGCCTGGATCAGACACCGGAAACTGCTTGCCAGGCGCTTTTCCCTTTATGCTGAAGCCAAGTTTTTGCCCATCTACCTGGCCGGCAACAAACCTGTGATCCAGTACTTACGTTTACTTTTCAGAGTGCTGGCTCTGGTGATGCTGGTGCTGGCTCTGATCCGCCCGCAATGGGGTTTCCAGGAAAGCGATGTGGAAATCAGCAATGTGGATGAAGATAGTTTTGATATCGTTTTCGCCGTGGACGTTTCCAAAAGCATGGATGCCACAGACCTGAAACCCAGCAGGCTCTACCGGGCCGAGATGAGCCTGGTTTCGTTTTTGGAGAAGATCAAGGACGACAGGGTGAGCATCATTGCCTTTGCCGGAGAGGCTGAGATCCTCTGCCCCCTCACCCAGGATTATGATTCTGCCAAGATGCTAATCACCTCGCTATCCACAAACTCGATCGGCAAATATGGCACGAACCTGGGGGTGGCACTCAGGACAGCCCTCGATGCCTTCGATACCGCTGCTGAGAACCGAATCCTGATCCTGGTCTCCGATGGTGAAGATATTGGCAAGCAAGCCCTGGCTGCCGCTCAAAACCTGAAGCAGGAAGGGATTGTGGTCTATACCCTGGGGATCGGATCAGAAAGCGGTGCCGTAGTTACGCATCCTCTCTCCGGGGAAACCCATATCAGCAAGCTGGATTCTGCCACTTTGAGAGAGATATCGCGGATCACAGGAGGTGACTATTACTCCGTGCTGTCTTCGGGGAGTGACCTCAGCGCTATTTTGGCTGATATCTATGATAAGAGCAAGAACGTTGCCTATTCCAAAAACGTCAATATCCTCAAAGACCAGTTTCAGATCTTTGCTCTGTTAGCTCTGGTGCTGCTGCTTCTGGACAGCCTCTTCTGCTATCTGCAGATGGAAAGGAGCAGGGGATGAAGATGCGTCTGATTCCTATCCTGGCGATCCTTGCCATCCTGATTGCGCTATTGTGCCTTGCCGATTTTCTGTTCAGACGCAAGGTAGTGGAAAATAGCCGGGCAGGGCAGCTTTATAAACAGGAAAAGTATGATGAAGCCGGCGACCACTATGCCCAAAATGCCAAGCGCTACCAGGATCCCATCCCCAAAAACAATCAGAACAAAGCCCATTACAAGCAAGGCAACTTCGAGGAAGCACTGCAGAACCCTCCCGATAGCCTTTCCACCTCCAAACTCAGCGCAGAAGCCTGGTATGACATGGGAAACGCCCATTTCCAGAAAAAGGATTATACCCGGGCTCTCGACGCCTATAAAAAAGCTCTGAAGATTGATCCCGAGGACAGGGATGCCAAGGCAAACTATGAGCTTGTCAAACGAAAACTCAAAGAACAACAAAAACCGCAATCCGGCAGCCAGCCCAAACCTGAACCCAGGCAGAACGACAAAAAGCAGGAAGACAACGAAGAGGTAATGAACCGCTTGCGAGCTCTCGATCAGGCAGAGGCACTCCGCAGGAAGCAGGGAGATCCTTCCCGCATTCCTAACCGGGGATGGTACTGAGCATGAGAAAAGGCAGCGTAATTGCTTTTGTCATCTTACTTTGGGCAGCCATCCTCGGTGCTGTCTCAGTGGTGGCTCCCGTGGAAAAATCCCCCGTCAATATCAATGAAAACATCGTCTATATCATTACCGTCATATCAGATACAAATCCCAATCTGAGCCCTCCTCCGGCACCTCAGGTCGATGGCCTTACCTTTCTCTCCATGGCCTCCTCGCTCAGCACATCCACCTCGGTAATCAACATGAGACGCAGCGTCGAAAGCCGAACAAGCTTCCGTTACAGCTTCCGGGCTCAGCGGACAGGCTCGTTCACCTTTCCCTCTTCGGAACTGAAGGTCTCAGGAAGAAGCTACCGGGTAAATTCGGTCAATGTGCAGGTCAGCACCGCTCCGAGCGTCCCAGTTCCGCAAAACTTTGGGGAAGATGACAGCTTTTGGGATCATGGTTCCTTAGGAGGATCTGATACCTACGTCCTGCCCATTCCGGAGAAGACTTCCTGCTACCTGGGCGAACCGCTGATAGTTTCATATTATATATATACCAATCAGGAACTTACCAGCCTCGTCCTGGAGGATGAAAAAGACCATAGCGGCTATGGCAAGATTGCCTATGATGCGCCCAGGGAGCTGAAATCCGAAAGCGTTACCCACAATGGCAAGCGCATGCGCCGGGCCCTGATCCACAGGCTGGCGATATTACCCAATACCACAGGCCGGATGCAGCTTCCCACCCTCACCGTTAAAGCCCGCATCCTGAGTTTCCTGGTCCAGGAAGACCGGCATGTTTCCAAGGACTTGCAGATCACAGCCTATCCGCTTCCCGAAACGGGTAAACCCAAGGACTTCAGCGGAGCTATCGGGAGCTTCACCATCAGCGAAAGCCTCAGCGGCTCAGATGTTTCACAGGGAGAAGCGCTTATCTACTCCCTCAGGATCAAGGGCAAGGGTAATTTCAACCAGTTTACCGCTCCGCAATATCCTTCTCAGGACAAAGTGCAGATCTCGGCACCCTTTTTGAGCGACAACCTGGTTTCAGGAATCTATGGTGAACGCACCATTTCCTACACGATCATTCCTCAAAACAGAGGTGAACTCAAGCTAAGTGGGGTTCGTTTCAATTGGTTCGATGTGGAAAGCGGCAGCTACAAGAGCTTTCAGACCACTCCCAGAACCATCACCGTCAATCCCGGCTCTCTGCTTTCTGAGCTGTTTCGCAGCAGTACTCCCCTAAGGATTCTGCCCCTGATCCCGGGTAATGTGGGAAGGACATATCAAGATCCCCTGCACCAGTCCTGGTTCTGGATAGTTTTCGCTATCCTCGCCACACTGATTATCGGCTCCGGAGTTTGGGCATATGCCAAATCCGAAAAATACCGGGATCCGGAGCTCTTTGCCCAGAAGCAGGCAGAGAAAATACTCAGCAAATATCTGGAGGCTGCCCAATCGGCCGTCAAAGAGGGCTCCCAGGATTTCTATTCTCTGGCGGAGATTGGCTTGATGCGTTTTGTTTGCCACCGTTTCAAGATCCCCTATGGACTTTCTTTGAAGGAGAAGATCCAGTTGCTGGCAGCCTTGCCCAAAACTCAGTATGAGGAGTTGGACTCCTTCTTCCAGAGGTGTGAGCAAGCCCGGTTTATGCCCATTGTCATCGAAAGAAGCGATCTTAATAAAGACTGGAAGAAGCTGGAAACGCTGGTGCAAAGCCTCCTCAAGGTGAAGCCCAAAGCACTTGTTTCCCAGATTGGGGAGGGGAGATGAAAGTGCTTTCCGCCTGGCTGTTGGCTCTATTCTGCTTCTGTCTGCCCAGCATGCTGATGGCAGAAGACCTGCATGGTTATGTGGCCAACCAAACAGAGTATGCGCAAAAGCTGGATGAATATCATCAGCTTGAGAAAAATGGCAGCCTGAATCCTGATCTTTATAACAACATAGGCATCTGCTATTATCATTTGAACCAGAATGGACACGCTATCTTAAGCTTCCTAAAGGCTTTGAACCTGGATTCCTCTCATCACGAAGCCATGCAAAACCTGCTGTATGTCCAAAGCCAGACCAGTGATGCTTCGCTTTATCCCAAACGCTCGATCCTCGTCCAGAAGATTTTTGATTTCTATAATTTCCTGAATCTCAAGCGTCTGGCCTATCTGGTGTTGCTCACTTTTCTGCTGCTCGGGCTCTCCCTGCACCTGCTCTGGCACCGGATAAACTATCAGGAAAAGGGCTATCAGCTGCTGTTTATCCTCATTTGCACATCGCTTTTCATCTTTGCGTCCACCCTGCTCATTACAAAGTTCCAGCGACGTAATCACAATCGCAAAGCTGTGGTAATTTCCTTTTCCGCCTCAGGGTTTCTCAATATAAACGAGCAGGGTAGCCCCCGCTTCCGGGTCTCTGAAGGCTTGATCGTGGAAATTGAAAGAGAAATGGCCGATTGGAGCTATATCCGCCTGCCCAATGGCTTGGGAGGATGGGTGGAAAAAGCCAATCTGGGCAAAGTAATCCCCTGATCTGGGCAAAGATTTGTAACAATAGCTGTTTCATCCGGCACTATGCCCGCCTTCATCCCAGGAAGATGGCTTCCCAGCGAGATTTTCCTTGACCTCAGGTATGTCCGTATAAGGCTTACCAAAAAAGTCGAGCATCAATAATAAGGAGTATAAAAATGCTGAAAAAGTTTTTCTCGGGTTGCCCCGGTCTAATCCTGGGCTGTGTAGCTCTTATCACGGTATGTGTAGCACCTCTGTTTGCCCAGAATCAGGTAAGCTTCGAAGCTCAGCGTGAGATTCTGGTAAACAGCACTCAGGTCGCGGCACAAGGGCTTAGCGGTCTGCTTGCTGGTCTTGATCCAAAAGAACAGATCGGGATCTGCCGCAAGTTTGTCAAACCCATCCGATTCTTTGACGACAAGTCAGGTTACTTCTACATTTACGACATGAAGGGGATCAACATCGCTCATGCCACCCAGCCTGAAAAAGAGGGCAAAGATCTCTTTGAATACCGGGATTCCAAAGGCAATCTGCTGATTCAGGGCTTGATCAAAGCAGCCAGTGTGGGTGGAGGATTTGTGGATTTCTGGTGGGAAAATCCGCTCACTAAAAAAGAAGAGAAGAAACTGGGTTACGCCGTCCCGATCAAGGGAACAAACTTCTTCATCGGTTCCGGTATCTATGTGGAATGAAGACGGATGAGTTAGAGACTGAATCAAATTCGCCCAGTATAAGCACCCTGACAGAAACCTTTTGGGATAACTACTTTCCGATCATCATGTCAGGCTGATTTGTGCCGGTCCTACCTGATTTTCGGCTAACTTCCCGGCAGCTCAAAAAAGACCATCGAATAATGGGTTGTAGGGCGAAGCCCTACTCCTTTCAGGGTGGTGGACGGGAATAGATTTATAAAAATAAGCCTCACAACCAGCATATTTGGAAGTCTGTATTTCGATAAATCGGGATGTACAACGGTCTATAGAAGTGCAGGATTGGAAGTTCTGAGGGTAGAGCTATCCCCAAAAACGGGAGTGTCTGAGTCTATCGGAATTGTGATGTAACATGCTTATCGCACTTAGCAATAATGCGATAGCAGCACTTCACCAAGTGATGATGATTTGAAGTTCCTGAGCTGAGGTTTGTACCCAACAAAGCCACCCCAACGGTTGCTTGCAGTTCCCTGCCCCTCCAATAAGCCTGAAACCAGCATTATTACTTGACAAATAAGGGCTTTGTGAGCTTTTGGCGAACGCTATGAAATTGAAAAATCTGCACACTTGTGAAATCAAACGCTATCGCCAGATCGCACCTCAGTTATGCGCTGTTTGCCCCCGTATCATGCGCTGTCTGGCATTTCGTGTGTGGTATCGTGCGCACCGGACTGAGTATATCAATTTTGTAACCGACATCTGCAAAAGATTCCCAGAAAAATATAGAATGGAGGTTTGCTTCATGGCAGAAAAATCCTTATTCATTCAAATAGTGGACCGCACAAGCGGGAAGATCGAGCGCATCACCACCCAAGCTGAGATCGATGCCCTTTCCACTGAGGATAAGCTCTCCCTTTCCCGGAGCAAAGACTTGTTTATCATCACCCACAGACTCGAACCCATCGTTAAAGTGGAAATGAAGAAGACGGCAATTACTGAACCCATGTACTTCAGCAAGACCGAAGAAAGTGCCAAAGAACCGGAACCAATCGAGGAAATCACTCCCGATCCTGTGGAAGTGCCC
>JAQUHL010000062.1 GCA_028683635.1 Candidatus Cloacimonadota bacterium | reverse complement strand
ACCAGGCACGAGGCGGGTATCTTTGTGATGCAACCCTCCATTAAACAAAGTGAAAAGTGGGATAGAGACGAGTTTTTCAGGATCATGAAAGTCTATCATGAACGCTGTATGGAAGCTCAATATAATGATGCCAGGCTGCTGATCTTCCCCGAAGCTGCGATTCCAGAGCATATCATGTTGCTCGATCCGGATCAAGTATTGATGAGCCAGTTTCTGGATACTTATAAGTTTGATATCTTCACCGGGTTTCCACATGCGGAATACTCCGAAGAACGAAGCAAAGAAGATCCCTATAAATATTACAACGCCGCCACATTGTTCAGACCAGGAAAGCAGGCTGGCGATCTATATTACAAGATAATTTTGGTTCCTGTGGCTGAAAGGATGCCCTGGCTTGCCTATTTCCCTATCCTGTGGAAATTACAGTTTGGCCAGGCAAACTGGGAATATGGAACCGAGATCAGATATTACAAAAGCGGGAACTATCTCTTTTCCCCATCCATTTGCTATGAGATAGCCTTTTCGGATCTCAACCTGCAAATGGCGGTGGCAAAGGATAGCTTTTCAAAG
The DNA here is from genome assembly GCA_028683635.1 of Candidatus Cloacimonadota bacterium. Lineage (GTDB taxonomy): Bacteria > Cloacimonadota > Cloacimonadia > Cloacimonadales > Cloacimonadaceae > JAQUHL01. The sequence goes on along the minus strand of JAQUHL010000062.1, from coordinate 8,140 downwards.
AACAATCCCACTCAGGAACCCAGAACTTACCGTAAATCGGACTACCTTGTTAATATTACCAATGACGCCTGGTTTGGCACCTCCTATGGTCCCTGGATGCATTCAATAATGGCCAGGTTCAGGGCAATCGAAAGTCGCATCCAGATTTATCGCTCTGCAAACACAGGTATTTCCATGATCGTGAGCCCCACTGGCAGAGTTCTTGAAAAAGCCGGTCTCTTTGAATCCCAAAATATTACTGCACCGCTATATAAAAGCAGCCGCATCACTCTTTTCAGAAGGATCTATCTCTATCCAATGGCGGTAACTATCCTGGCCTTGCTGCTGTTTTTGTTCGCCGCCATCCGCAAAAGATCAGGAGGTAGCAACACATGAATAAAGTATATTATACCATTGGTGAAGTAAGCTCGATCCTCGAACTGCCCATCAATACCATCAGATTCTGGGAAAGCGAGTTTAGCCAGTTGCGTCCTTCCAAGGGAAAGCATCGCATCCGTAAATACACTTTAGGGCAGATCGAGCTGATCCGTAAGATAAAAGACCTGCTCTATGTGCAGAGATTTACGATCGAAGGAGCCAGACAGCAGCTCAGGGTGGAAAAATTCGTCCCCTCCAAATACCACGGTGGCCAAGAACCTCAATCTGCACCGGAACCAGCACTTCCGGCAAAAAGGGCAAGCCTGGATAAGTCCCCTGCTATCCCGGCAAGTGATCTTGGCCGGATCAGGCAGCAGTTAGAACAGATTATCGCCTTATGCAAACAGGCCAGGAACGAATAAACAAGCAAATTCATGGAGTATAAATGACCTTTCAAGATATAATTCTAAACCTCCAAAAATTCTGGGCGGAAAAAGGCTGCAATCTGATCCAGCCTTACGACCTGGAGATGGGTGCCGGAACCTTTCACCCTGCCACCTTCTTTGGAGCTTTGGGAGCCAGGGAAACAGCCATTGCCTATCCCCAGGCCTGCCGCAGACCAAAGGATGGCAGATATGGAGAAAATCCCAACCGCCTGCAACATTACTACCAGTTCCAGGTTATCATCAAGCCTGCCCCTCAGGACATCCAGGAGCTCTATCTGCAAAGCCTCATGGCAATTGGCATTGATATTTCCTGCCACGACATCCGCTTTGTGGAGGATGATTGGGAATCTCCCACCCTCGGAGCAGCGGGATTGGGTTGGGAAGTATGGCTGGATGGGATGGAAATAAGCCAGTTTACCTATTTCCAGATCGTTGGCAGCTTCGATGTGTTCCCAATATCCGTGGAACTGACCTATGGATTGGAACGCATCGCAATGTATATCCAGGACGTAAACGATTACCGGCAGATAGATTACAGCATCGGAACAAAATATGGCGAGCTCTATTTTAATCGGGAAGTGGAATACTCCGAATACAACTTCAAACACAGCAATACTGCCAAGCTCTTCGAATTCTTCCGGGACTACGAGGCAGAATGCAAGTCTTTGCTTGACAGAAATCTAATCTTTCCCGCCTATGACCAGCTGTTGAAATGCTCACACACTTTCAATCTGCTCGATGCAGCAGGTGTAATCAGCGTTACCGAGCGTGCCGCCTATATAGGCCGAATCAGAAATATGGCAAAAGAATCTGCCAGGCTCTATCTGGAGAAATACTGTCCGGAAGCCAGAAAGGAGATGTCATGAACCCGAAATGGAACAAAGTCACCGAATATGTGGCTTCTTATCAAAAGAGCATTCTGCAAATCGCCATCTACGACCTGCATGCTCCCCGGGAGCAGTGCGTTATCATCTTTGAAAGCGAGCCCCAGGATCTTTTTGAAATCACTGCTCCGCTAAATAAGTACCTGAAAAGAAGCAAGCTTGCCCTTCCGCTGATCATAAACAGAGAGTTCATCCGCCAGTCGTTGGATTCATATCCTCTGGAATTTCTTTCCATCCAAAGCGATTATGAAAATCTCTACTGTCAGGAAGATATCCTCGCCAGTTTACAGTTTCAGCCTGCCGATATCAGGCTACAGATGGAACGCGAACTGAAAAGCAAATGGCTGCTCACCCGCCAGGCCATCTTCGAAAATCCCGGGAATTATAAACACATTCACCATATCCTGCATTTATCCCTGGAAGCTCTGATGCCCATCTTCAAGGGATTTTTCCAGCTCAAAAAGCTGGATATTCCCCAAAATCAGGATCTTATCTTCCAGCTTGTGAATGAAATGACGGTGTTCGACTTAAGCCCCCTGAAAAGCATCAGTCAGGTTCCTCACAAGGAACTCAAGCTTGTGATGATCTACCAGTATCTGGATCTTCTGGCAGCCTTTTCCCGGCTGATGGAAACCTGGGATTATGATCAGAAGCCTTTATAACATTGGATCTCAGGATCTGCCTGTCCTGGCACTTAGTATCCACAATGGACACTATCTGAGCCCTCCCATCGAGGAGAACACGGGCATTTCGGAAGCCGACCGGCTGCGCGAGGAAGATCCTTACACCGGCTTGATCGCAGAACGCTTTGCCAACCATATCATAATCCACACCAGCCGCTTTGAAGTCGATCTGAACAGGTCTTTTGACAAAGCCGTCTATCAGAATCCTGAAGATTGCTGGGGTTTACCAGCCAGAAAAGTTCCTCTTTCCCCTGAGCTTCTCAGTGCCCTGCAGGATGCCTATCGTCAATGGTATGCCCTCTTGGATTACTATGTCTCCCGCTTTTTGGAAATTCATAAGCTACTGGTAGTGTTTGACCTGCATTCCTTCAACCACCGCCGTCAGGGTCCCGATGCATTTCCTGATCCCCAAATTGAGAACCCCGATCTCATCATTGGCAGAAGCAATCTTCCGGATGAATACTATCCCCAGGTGGGAAAGTTAAGAAGGCTTTTGGACGGAGTAGCCTGGAACGGAATCAATCTCGATTGCCGGGAGGACGTGAAGTTCACAGGTGGTTATCTTTCCCGCTGGTTGCATCAAAAATACCCTTCCCGGGTACTGTCCCTTTCCATCGAGTTCAAAAAGATATTCATGAACGAATGGACTGGCAAGCTGGATAAAGACAACTTCAGCGAACTTATAGATATCTTCATTGCCAAGGTTCAAACCTGGCTGGCAGAGGAATTCTTCCTCAAAACAAGATAGGCTATTGATGAGAAACCACATCCTGCGCAAGATAATGTTTTACCTTACAACGATCTACCTGATCAGTGTCTCGGGGCTTACCATCTACCAGTATCATGTGCAGAAAAAGATGGATAATCGCCAGATCGAAGCCAAACTGCGCTATGGAGCAGAACTGGTAAAGTTTATCCTGCCAGATGGCTATATGGACAAGGCCAGGGATCCATCATCTGTATCCTACGAGGAAAACTATCAGAACACAATTATCCTGACGGACGCAGCACTGAAGGGCGGATACAAGTATTTGTATGCCATGAAGAACTACAAGGGTAACTACTATTTCATTGCCTGCAGCAGAAACGAAGCCCAGGCTGCCCGGGGTGAGATCGATCCTTATTGGCTGCGCTATCATGAAGTTCCCCAGGCTGTTATCAATGCATACAAGACAGGCATTCCCCAATTTGAAATCGTCGAAGATGAATTTGGGAAATTTGTGAGCTATTTCAAGCTGGAACACAGCCCCGAAGGAACTCCCTATATCTCCGGAGCAGATCTGGACTATGACCAGCTCCAAAACTACCAACGCCAGAATTCTCTGAAGCATTTCTTCCAATTGATTGCCCTGCTCTTGATCTTTATCCCCGTCTATTATCTAATCTATCGCATCCAAAAAGTATATCTCAAACAGGTAAGTATTGGCTTTGAAATTCTGGATACCACTCCCACCTGTATCTTGATAGCTTCAGAGGATAGAAGAGTAGTCTTTGCCAACCAGGCTCTGCTTGCCAAGCTTCAGAGATCCAAATCCGATGTGGAAAAAAGCAAGGTAACTGATGCGCTCTTCACGGACTTTCCGCTCTTTAGCCTGATGGAAAAGTGCATCGCCCAAAAAAGCACTTTTGAAGGAGATTATCCCCGCTTTGGTGCGGATCAAAAGCAGTATTGGGAACACAGCTCAATCCAGAGCACTACCAGCATAATCAACAATCAAAAGATTTATTACGCTTTCTGCCAGGATCTTACCAGCTACAAAAACATCGAACAAAGCCTGGCTGAAAACAACCAGATTCTCAAAGCTGTTACTCACAGCATGCACCAGCTTCTTTCCAGCCACCAGCCTTATACCGTGTTCGATGGTCTTTGTGAAGACCTGTGCAAAAATACCCAGCTTTCCCGAATCCAGATCTTTGGCAGTGAACCCCTTTCCAGTTCCCTGGGCATCCCGGCTTCAAATGCTTGGAACCTGATTTCTCAATGGCAAAAGGAAGAACGCTATCCCAGAGAGAAAATCATACCCGTCCCCGTTAAAGCAGAGCTCTATGATTGGAAAGTGCGCTTATCCGAAGGCAATGTCTTGCATGGAAATAGCCCAGAGTATCCCCGCGAATTGCTGGAAGCTATACATTTGGATTATGTGGTCGATCTTTCCATCTTTCCCATCATTGTAAATGAAGAGTTATGGGGCTTCATTTGTGCAATGGAGAATTGCTGTGAGAGTAGTTCGGATCGGGATATAGTTCAAAACGGACTCCAAACACTTGCCCACAGCATTGGTGCAGCCATCAACCGCTATAAGATGGAAAACGAGCTTAGGATAGCCACAAATGCCAAAAGCTCCTTCCTCAGTTCTGTCAGCCACGAAATCCGCACACCTCTAAATGGCATCCTGGGTATGATAAACTTACTGAAAAACACCACTTTGGATGAAGCCCAAAGCGAATACATCACCGCCATGAAGGCCTCCGGGAACCAGCTTTTGAGCCTGATCTCAGATGTTCTTGATATTTCCAGGATCGAAGCAGGTAAGTTTACCCTGCACAAATCTCCCACCAACGTCAAAGGCATTGTCCAGGTTGCCATCAATATCATTAATTACTCCATCAACCAGAAGAACCTCGATCTCACCATTATCTACGACAACAACCTGCCGGATATTGTGATCACGGATGAACTCAGACTGAAGCAGATCCTCGTCAATCTGCTGAACAACGCCGTTAAGTTTACCTCCGAGGGCAAGATCACAATCTTCGCCTCCCTGCTTGATAAGGAAAAGCTCCATTTCAAAATATCGGACACTGGCATTGGGATGAGCCCCGACCAGCTGGAAAAACTGTTCCAACCCTTCTTCCAGGCAGGATCGTTCAAACAAAGCAACAAGGGTAGCGGTTTGGGACTCGCCATCTGTAGAAGTCTGATCGAAATGATGGATGGCGAAATCTCTGTCGAAAGCAAACCTGGCCTTGGCACTGACATTTCCTTCCATATCAAAGTCGTTGTGGTGGAATAAGCTGGCACTGGGAATGGATATGCCATCGAAGTTCATACCAATGCTAAGCCGGAGATTTCACAATACGGGAACGTCCTCATCAATAATTCATTATCAAAGACCGTTGCACATCCCGATTTATCGAAAGACAGACTTCCAGATATGCTGGTTGTGAGGCTAATTTTTGTAATTCTATTCCCGTTCACCACCCTAAAAGGAGTAGGGCTTCGCCCTACAACCCATTATTCAATGGTCTTATTAAATGATTACGCATTGGAGCAGACACTGCTTCGGATAATAAAATAAGTCTTGGAACGAAAATGAAAAAGTATCTGTATCTTGTACTCATGCTCACCGTCCTCGGGGCTATGTGGGCAGATGACTGGGCTCCCTTAAGCCAAGTGGAAATTTCGCAATTGAACTATATGTTGGCTCAGGGTGGGCTTGATTCCCTGGCCATAAACTTTGAAAAGGACTGGGATCTGAGCACCAAATTCAAAACCCGGTTCCAGCTTGAGATGCTTTCCCAGCCCTGGACGGCTCTGGATAAGATCTCCGGGCTCAGGAGACTGTGTGCACCGGATTCCACCAGGGAAACCCTGGGTGAGATTGTTACGCGTTTGGCAGAAATCGCATTTGATCTGGAAAATATGAAGTTGCCGGATTCTTTCACAAGCGGGGTTGCCCGCCAAACATATCTGAAGAAGCCGAAGGATCTTCTTTTCTACGTGGAATACAGGCTGAAATCCATTCAGGAAACTTATAACCAGGCCTTTGCAGCACTGACCCCTGAACAGAGGGATAGTATATCTGCCTTCATGTTTAGCATCTGGGCCGAAAGTGAGGACAAGGAGCAGTATGAAAGCTTCCTGTCCGATAGGCATTTACCAAGCGCGGAAGATGCAGATTTACTACGCTTTGCAGAGCTATTTGAGAAGGTTGATTTCGGATCCCTGCACCGGGCTTGGGAGGAGTTTTATCTGCTTTGCCAAACCTGTATAGCCCAGGTAGGAAATCCGAAATACAGTTTGAAGAAGCCACTCATCAAATCCACTCCCTTCGGGCTTATGATAATTGGCACCAAGGGTAATGATCTCTACGACCGGAAGCTCATCAAGTCCTATCCCAAGCAGCGGATCTGCTTCCTTTTAGATCCGGGAGGAAACGACCGTTATGAACTGCCCATCTATACTGATTGGCGACAACCCTTCTATATGCTGATTGATGCAAAGGGAAATGATGTCTATCAGGTGCCCGGGATTGCCGGGTTGTTCTCGGTCTCAATGGGTCTGGGGATGTCCTGTGATCTTGAAGGAAACGACACTTATGAGAGCGGGGATTTTTCCTTCAGCAGCTTGCTTGGCTACCAGATCCACAGGGACAAAAGCGGATTTGATAGCTATCGTTCCGGTTTGTTTACCCAAGGTTCCGCCATGTTTGGAGTATCTCTTTTACAGGATGATCAGGGAGATGATATCTATTCTGCCACCTCATTTGCCCAGGGTGTGGGTGGAACCAAAGCGGTGGGAGCCTTGCTGGATCGCTCGGGTCACGATCTCTATTACATCGGTGGTAAGTATCTGCATAAACCGCTGATGCCCTTTGACTTCAGGAGTATGGGGCAGGGCATGGGTTTCGGCTTCCGTCCCGACTATGCCGGAGGCTTGGGATTGCTGGTTGACAGCATTGGAAATGATAAATATATTGGAGCAGTATATGCCCAGGGTGTTGGTTACTGGTACGCCGCCGGAATGCTGATAGATGAAAGCGGGAATGATGTTTACAATGCCATCTACTACCCACAGGGCTCCGGTATTCATCTGGCCTGCGGAGTGCTTTTCGATGCCGAGGGAGATGACACCTTCTATACCAGAAACGGACCAGGGCAAGGTGCCGGACACGATTGGGGAATGGGTATCCTGATCGATAAATGTGGCAGCGATCACTATTCCATCCCTGGTGGTAATGGATTGGGGCTTTCGAACTCGGTAGGCATCTTCGTGGATGGCAGTGGTGACGACCGTTATGAACGTAGGGATCAGAACAGCCTGGGTTCGGCAAACCTCGCCAGAAGCACCGGTGGAATCGGGCTTTTCCTCGATGCCCAGGGCAAAGATAGCTATCCGGACACCCTGTTTGCCAATGACAAGCTTTGGCAACAAGGAACTTATGGAATCGGCCAGGATCTGGAATTGAACACTCTTTCCCAAACCAAGGTGGAAAGCCTCGCAGAAGAGGTCAGTGCGGAGATTGACAGCCTGGCAGCGATCTCGGAAATCTTTGCCATCGCCTCAGAATGGGAGGTGGGATCTGCAATTGCCAGGGTGAAGAAAGCCAGGAATATTCTCTTTGGCAGGGCAGAGGAAGCGACAAGCTACATCATTGAAAACAAGCTAAATACCAAAAGTGGCCTGGAATACCGGGCCCTTGATGCCCTAGTGCAAGAAGCGCTGGTATTTAAGAACAAATTGTTCGAGCAGCTTGCCAATCCGGACAGTCTGGCAGCCAAAAACGCCCTGGCATTGATCGCGGGAACAGGGGATTCGACTCTCGTAGTATATGTTAAAAAGCTTCTGGAAGATAATAAATACATCGCCTCAGCTCTCAGTGCCCTGGGGAATATCCGCAGCGATGAAAGCCTGGAACTGCTTGCCCTGTGGCTGGATCACAGCTCGGAACGGATCCGCTATATTGCAGCCAGAAGTATCCTTTACCACGATACCGAGAAGAGCAGGGAACTTTTGAAGAGCAGATGGGATGATTCCTCCTTCCTGGTT
>JAQUHL010000061.1 GCA_028683635.1 Candidatus Cloacimonadota bacterium | reverse complement strand
AATTTCTCTTGACAAAAATGGCCTGCAAGAGAGCATGACCCAAGCTGCGCCCTTAGCTCAACTGGATAGAGTATCTGACTACGGATCAGAAGGTTAGGGGTTCGACTCCCTTAGGGCGTGCCAAGAATTTGCCCGCTGGAACCATCCGGCGGGCTTATTTACTATAAGGGAGTATAATGACTGAGGATAACATTCCCAAAAGCAAGTGGAGCAATCTCATCCAGATCTACCGGATGATGTTCCGGTATTGGGTGAGTATGCTGATGGGGCTGCTTGCCATGATGCTCTATGCCCTCTTCAGCGGGGTGAGCATCACCATCCTGATCCCCCTCTTCGACTATGTTTTCAATCCCAATAAACCTCTGGTCATCTACAACCGCTATGATGAATTTCTCTCTGCGGCTTCCCAGTCCATCTCCGAATTTGCCGCTGCCCGGGGCTCACTGCTCAAGATCAGCTCGATAAACGACTATGCTCCATTGTGGGAAAGCCTGAAAGATATAATGCTGCACACCAATTCTCTGGCTCTGCTCTATGTGCTGTGCGTGATAATCGTGGTACTCATCCTGCTGAAGAACCTGAGTTTCTTCTGGCAACGAATGAGTTTTGTGCATTTGCGGGGCAAGACAATTCGGGATGTGCGGGATTATATGTTCAATCGCTATCTGCAACAATCCCTGGAGTTTTACAATACAAACCAGGTGGGGGATTCGATTGTGCGGATGGTGAGTGATGTGGAAAACGTCAGCAACAACTTCATCAATTCCATCTTGAACGCGCTCCGGGATCTGATCACCATCGTCGTCTATATGCGCATAGCCCTGTTTTTGAACTCCCGGCTCTTCTTATACAGCATCGTGGTATTGCCCGTCTTTTCCATCACGATCGGTCTTTTGGGCAAGAAACTGAAGAAATATGCCTATCGCATCCAGATCTCGCTGAGCAATATGTTTTCCACGGTGGAAGAAGTACTGAACAGCATGAAGATCGTCAAAGCCTTCCGGGCTGAAGATAGGGAATACCAGAACTTTCGGCAGATAAATCAGAAGTATCTGAAGATGTGGACCAAATCCCAGATCTATAGCTCGCTGAACGTCCCGATCTCGGAACTGAATACCACCTTAACCGGCATATTGGTGATCATCATCGGGGGCAGCATGATTCTCGATCCCAAGGGTGGCTTTTCCCTTGGTGATTTCACTGCTTTCCTCTTTGCCCTCTTTTCCATGCTGCACCCGCTCAAAACTCTCACCCAGCTTTATACTGAGATCCGCAAAGCCCTGGTATCCCTGGATCGGATCGCTCTGGTCATGAACCAGGAATCCACGATCAAGGATACCCCGGATGCTCTTGCCAAGCCTGCTTTTGAGCAGAGTATCGAGTTTCGGGAGGTGGGTTTTTGGTACAAGCCTGATAAGCCTGTTTTGAAGAAGGTGTCCTTTATGATTACCAAGGGTGAAAGAGTGGCATTTGTGGGTTCCAGCGGTGGAGGTAAGACCACGATTGCCAGCCTGATTAACAGGATGTATGACGTGCGTGAGGGAGCTGTCCTTATCGATGGAATAGACATCCGGAAGATAAAGCTGGACGATCTGCGCCGGCTCTTTGGGATCGTTACTCAGGATTCGATCCTCTTCACCAAATCCATCCGGGAGAACATTGCCTATGGAACCTGGGAGAAGCTTTCGGATGAGCAAATCAAGAAGGCTGCCAGGATTGCTCATGCCGAGGAATTTATCCTCCAGCTTCCCGGGAATTATGATTCCCAGCTCGATACCAAGGGTATCAATCTTTCCGGCGGGCAGAGACAAAGGCTGTGCATTGCCAGAGCCATTGTGGGAAATCCGCCCATCCTGATCTTTGACGAAGCTACCAGCGCTCTGGATACAGAATCCGAACAAAAAGTGCAGGATGCCATCGAAGCTGCCACTCAAAACCGCACGGTTATCCTGATCGCCCACCGGCTCTCCACCGTGCTGAAGGCAGATAAGATAGTCGTCCTGGAAAAGGGAGAAATCGTGGGTATGGGCACCCATGAAGAATTGCTTTCCTCTTGCAGCCGCTACCAGCACCTGTATAAGCTCCAGTTCAAATCCTAAAAGGAGGACTTTATGAAGATCAGTGGTTTTTCCTTCGTCCGCAATGGCGATAAACTCTATTACCCGGTTGCCGAGGCCATCCAATCCATTCTGCCCATCTGTGATGAGTTCGTAATCGCAGTGGGTAAAGGCGATGAGGATGACAGAACCAGGGAACTGATCGAGGCGATCGATGACCCCAAAATCCGGATAATCGATACCGAGTGGAACGAGCAGTACTACAAAAAAGGCATCATCAATTCCATCCAGACGGATATCGCCATGCAGGAATGCAGTGGAGACTGGCTCTTTTATGTGCAAGCGGATGAAGTGGTTCACGAAAAATACCTGCCGGTGATCCAAAAACGCTGTGCTGAACTCCTCGATAAGCCCGGGGTGGAAGGTCTGCTCTTCAAGTATATGCACTTTTGGGGAGATTATCAGCATTACCATGCCGGGCATGGCTGGTACCCCTATGAAATCCGCATTGTGAGAAACCTGCCCAGGGTCCATTCCTACCAGAGTGCCCAATCCTTCCGCTGGTTCGGGCATTACGACAATCCCCGCCAGGAAGAAGACACCCGCAAACTGGCAGTTGCCCTCGTGGATGCCTATATCTATCACTATGGCTGGGTGCGCCCTCCGCACCTGATGCAAAACAAGCGCCGGGCTCTGGATTCCGTGCATTGGGGAAGGGAAAAGGCGGAAGATTATTATGCCAAGGCACCCAAGTATTTCGATTACGGCCCCTTATCCCTCCTGGCAGAATTTAAGGGAACCCATCCGGCCGTGATGAACCGGATGATCTCGTCTATGAACTGGCAGGATAAACTGCAGTACTCTGGAAAACCAAACCGCTTCCGGGTACCGCACAAACACGAGCTGCTGAAATACCGCCTGATCAGTGCTTTCGAGAAATATCTCCTGGGCGGCAAACACATTGGCACCTTCAAAAACTACCAGCTACTGAAAAACCTGTAGTCACGAGTTATCCACTACCCACTTTGAAATGACATAATCCAAACCCGGCCTACCGCCCTATATATATGGGGCGCTTCCCCATGCCCCGTTGAATTATGTCATTTCAAAGTAAAAACTGCATAGGGTATTTTACTCATCTTCTTTCCCCTTGACCTTTTTTGCCGGGTTGGGTTTTCTGACCTTGGAAGGCCTAAGAGGCTGGTATCTTGGCAAGATACGTAATATGTGCTGAACTTGGGAAGCAGACAGGTTCCTGACTTCCTGCTTGCTTTCTTCTCAGTTTTGCGAAGGGAGGAACGAATGATTCGCAAGTTTACTTTCATTTTGGTAGCTCTCGGCTTTAGTTTGCTTTATGCTCAAAAACTGAATGGGCCAGAGAGCATTTGCTACGATTCAATCTCCAAAACATATTATATCAGTAACACTGGGGATGGAAGCATTGTTCAATCCCCGGATCTGAAGAGCTACTCATATTTGGGCACGGGAATGGGTGCTGTGCGGGGATTGCATATCAGAGACCGCAAGCTTTATGCGGCTACCCAGAAAGGCTTGGCAGTATTTGATCTGAAGACTGGTAAAAGGGAGCTGCTCCTCGACGTGCCAGGTTCACAATTCCTGAACGACGTCGTTTCAGATAACAGCGGAAACATCTATCTTACGGATCATGTGGCTCATAAAATCTTTCATTATGATCCCCAGACAAAAAAGCTGAAAACTCTGATCGAGAAAGGAATATCAAGTCCCAACGGCATTGTCTTTGACAAAGCAAACCAGCGCCTGCTTTTCGTGTCATTGAGGGCAAATTCACCAATTCAGAGCATCAGCTTGCCCGAGGGGAAACTTGGCAACTATAAAAGCACCAATCTCGGTAGCCTGGATGGTCTTGGTTTGGATAGCAAGGGAAATCTGTATGTTTCCAGTTGGAAAACAAGCTCCATCTATAGAATACCCAACTCTGCCAGTAAGCCAGAACAGCTGATTACCGGGCTTTCCGGCCCTGCAGATTTCCTGCTCCGGGAAATTGAGACCACTGATTCAAAGGGTAAAAAGCATAAGACGATCCGGCTCTTTGTTCCCCTTATGAACCAAAATACAATCGCTATCAGGGATATAAATTGAGCTCCTCATCCTGGATATGCTGCACTTCCGGCAAGGCTTTGGCTTTGAAGATGCTGCTTCTGTTTATTCCAGAAAGAGATAGTAAAATCAGCATCAGCATGACAGCAACAATGAAATAATATCCAAAGCCCCGGCTGGAATAGGGATTGCCGATCTTTTGATTCACGCTGTTGATGTATTTTTGCACCGGTAAAATGCTATAGACCAGCCAGCAGTAGAAGAGGGTATCCACAATCAAATCAAGATGGTAAGGCAGAGTGTTCAGCCCCAGATAACCGAGCACCAGAGGCGCGGCAATGAAGATCCAGATCTTGCGGGATACGGAGGTAGCGGAAAAGCTGGCTCGCTCGATTTCGTTCATTCTTGCATCCCGTTCGATATGCTCGAAAGTCCTCCAAAACATGATGCTGTTCAGCAGCAGGGTCAGTCCCTTTTTCTTCTTCTTCTGGGAGGCATTTATGGCCAGGGCATTACGGAACAACCAATAGAGAAGGAAATACTCGCCCCCAACGAGCATTCCGATCACAAACACAGCTATCGGAATTGAGTAATAGAGAGTTAGCTGCCCCGTGACCAGGAAATTATCCATGGAAGGTTCATGAAAGCTCAGGTTAATGGCGGGTTTTTCAATCTCGTGTTTGATGGACGGTAAATCCCGCACCTTGCACCACAGCAGGGTTTGGGTATCCTGAATGGTAGAATCCAGGTTCAGCATACCCCGCAATACCAGATCGGCGATCTGCTTTTCACTGCCGATCTCATAGTTTATGCCATCAGTTGTATAGCCATATTTCTTCATTTCAATAACCAGTCCAGTCCTGCCATAAAGACCTTTTTATCGATCCTGTGGCCATCTTCAAAACTCTCAAGCTGCACATCATAATCCATATCCTGCAAGATCTTGAGGGCTTGGGTGGCAGATTCGGGTTTCACAATGCTGTCCCCCTTGCCATGGGCGATATAGACCCTGGTGGATTTTGCCTTTTCGAGCTGCTTTTCTCCGATGATTCCCGGCTCCAGCCAACCACCGAATGCCAGCAGACCATTGTAGAGTTCGGGATTTGCCAGCCCGATATTATAGGTCATAAAGCAACCCTGGGAGAAACCGAAGAGGATGGTTTTGTCTATCCAGAACTTGTCTTTGAGATCTTTCACGAGGCTATCGATGCCTTCCCGAAGTCCCATAAAAGAAGCCTCCTGGAGCGGATCCTCATAGTCCAGGCTGGGAGACCAGCTGAATCCCTTGTAATCATCTATGGATAGAAGGTATGGTGCTTCCGGAACAACATAGATGATCGGCTTATCTTTGAGCAGGGCAGAAACACCGCCAAAGGCCAGGGCGTTGTCTCCATAGCCATGCAGCCCAATCAGCAGAGAATGAAATTCGCCTGGCTGAAAGTTCTCCGGAAAATAGATCCTGTAGGGCAGATAAGTCTTGAGTCCATAGTACTCCAGCTTGCCTTCGGCTTTTTGTTTTCTGGCGTTCCAGGTTGCCAGGCTATCCAGAGCAGCGCTAAAAACACTGCCATCCTTCACTTTCCCGAAGTCCGGATCGCCCATGATATGATCCAGATCCGTAAAACCTGCCCGGTATGCCATCAAAAGAGTCTGCGCAGCAAGGCTTTCCTTCCCCAGAAGTCCATAGCAGCAGGAGAGGTTGTATAGCGTAGAAGCATCATTGGGCCTGGCTTTTATGATGGCGATGTAATACCTTGCGGCAGTTTCGAACTCAGCTGCCTGGTAAAACTCCTGAGCTCTTTGATTGAGCTCCTGCGTATTGACAGAAAGGGAAGAGAGCAGCTCCGGGGAGAAGATATCAAGCCCCGGGATTGGATCAACTCCTGTTCCGGCAAGCAAAGTGAGGCTTGCCAGAATGATGATTACAAGGGACATGCTTTTGTTCATCGGATGCTCCAATGTTCTATATTTCTATAATCTATCAGCACTTATGCGAGTTCGGGGATTCCACCCCTCAGCTCAACTCCCAAAGCAAATCAGCCGTGGCTTCATGAAAATCCGGGAGCTGATTCCCACGTTTTACAGAGCTTGGGATAAGTCAAAATCTGTCAAGCAAAACAGGCGCTGATTCTTGTTGTGAAGAGGAGAAAAGGATCCGGGCAACAATCTGTGCTTCGTAGATCTAAAGCATTTAAAGATCTGATCTGCAGAGCCGGAAACCCGTGAAGTAGTTGCTGCTATTGGGAATGTTACCGCTCCTTCTGGCAACCCTGCAGAACGAGGCACTGCTTCCCCAATATCCTCCCCGGGCAACACGGTTCGATCCACTTGCCGGACCGGTCGGATTGCCACTGGGGCTGCTATCATAATAGCTGGCAAAATACCAGTCCCAACACCACTCCCACACATTTCCGCTCATATCAAATAAACCTAAACCATTGGGTGCTTTTGTACCGATGGGTTTTGCCCCATCCGGGCTGTTATTGCCACTGTACCAGGCAAGGGGATTGATATCATTGCCTCCGCTATAGAGGAAATCCGGATTGCTTGTTGCTCCCCGCGCAGCATATTCCCATTCCGCTTCGGTTGGCAATCTGTACCCATTGGCATTCCAGTTGCAGAGAGCTGCGTTCCAGGTTGTGTTGCTTGCTGTGAGCACTGCTCCCCAGGTTGCCGGATTGGTGGATCCGGAGATCATGTAAACGGGGGTAAGCCCTTCGCTCAGGCTGCGCAAGTTGCAATATACCAGGATATTATACCATGAGACCTGATTGACGGGATAGTTATCCCCAATTCCATATCCGGGAGAGGCGGGGTTCGAACCCATCACGGCTTGCCATTCGCTTTGAGTAACTTCATATTTGCCCATATAGAATGAACTTAAGGAAACACTGTGCACGGGAAGCTCGTTTGATAGCCCCCCACCTTGTGTATCACCCATGGAAAAGACCCCTCCGGGAACAAAAACGAAATTGGAAGGGACATCCGCAGCAAGGGAAGTTACATAATAAAACCTTCTGGTTCCATTCACCGGAGCGACCCAACTCGTCCCATCAAAAACGCCGCTGGTATCCTCGCTGAACCAGGCTTCCGGATCGGCTGAAGAATACACTTTGTATGATACCGCTCCAGGCACCTCTGTCCAGTTCAGGCTTAGCACTGCACCGGAGACAGAAAGCTGGACGTTTCCTACATAGCGGCAAGCTCCATTTGCGGGATTAGGGATTAAAGAGACAATTTCCAGAGTCGGATTGACACCCGTTCCGGCAATCGTGCTGAGAATTGCCAGATTGATGATCAGTAGGATAAAGGTTTTGTACATCGGATGCTCCAATGATCCATATTTCTAAGGTTATCAGTATTCATGTGAGCTCTGGATTCCTTGTCCTGCACTCGTTAACGGTTTTTCACTCGGAAGTCCTATCCCTTATGGTAACTTCCAAAGCAAATTATCTGTGTTCAGGTAAGTCCGGGAGCTTATTTCCACATTTCACAAAGAAAGAGCCAAGCCAATATTGGTCAAGATGTTTATGGAAGCCGCTACCGGTGCTTCAGCTTCCCACATATCCCTTCAAAATTTCGATAGCTTTGGCAAACTGCTCGATATAGCTGGCATGGAGATCGAGTTCGATGGTGATTTTGATCCCTTTGGAGACGTCAATTTTGAAGGCTTGCTCCAGTTGTGAGCAGAAGCTGAGGATGCGTTCTTTGGGTGGGAGTGCTTCGGATTTGAAGTCCAGGACCAGCCGTCCGTTTCGGACGTGGGTGTTTTGCAGGTTCGCTTTTCTGGAGAGGAGGTTTAGCTGGAAATAGAGCAGCAGCCAGTCCGCCTTGGCGGGGATTTTGCCAAATCGGTCGGAAAGCTCCTTCCCGAACTCTGCAATTTCCTCCAGGCTTTCGAGTTCATTCAAGCGGCGGTAGATGCGCAGCCATTCTTCATCATCGGCGATATAATCCGGCGGGAAATAGAGATCAATCTCGGTTTTGATTGCCTGTCTTGCCTCGGGGAATTCATCCTGGAGGAAGAGTTCCGGCTGGTTTGTCTGCACAGCTTCGATAGCTTTTTCCAGCAGGTGGTTGTAATAGTTGAAGCCGATGTTCTGGATCACTCCGCTTTGCTTGATTCCGAGGATTGCACCGGCACCACGGATTTCCAGATCGCGCAGGGCAACCTGAAATCCTGCCCCAAGGTAATCGTACTGGGTGAGAGCTTCCAGACGGTGGCGAGCCTCGCCGGTGATGCCTTTGGGGATAAGCAGATAGGCATAAGCCCGGCGGTTGCTTCTGCCCACCCTTCCCCGCATCTGATAGAGCTGTGCCAGTCCGAAGGTATCCGCCCTGTCTATTATTATGGTGTTGGCATTGGGGATGTCAATTCCGTTTTCGATGATGGTGGTGGATATCAGGACGTCGTATTCATGATCCATGAAGGCATCCATCACGTGTTCAAGCTGGTGCTCGCTAAGCTGGGCATGCCCGATGATGAAGCGCACGTTTGGCATTGCTTCCCGCAGCTCGGCTGCAACTGTTTCAATCGTTTGCACCCGGTTGTGCAGGAAGAAGACCTGTCCCCCGCGATCAACTTCCCTGCGGAGGGCATCTT
>JAQUHL010000060.1 GCA_028683635.1 Candidatus Cloacimonadota bacterium | reverse complement strand
CCTCATTTACAATGTCGTTTGCCCCAGGCATATCATTCAAACGTTTTTGGACTACGTTGTCTCCTGCTTCTGTCACAGCGAGATAGTTGTATCTGATGGCAATCACGTTGACTCCAAGCCTGGTAGGCAGGGACAGCTCCAGAAGCGTCTTGCCCACAAAGTCCTTGGGTGCAACAAGTTCAACCACAATATGACCGGAGCTGATGCTAATGTATTCCAATACATTTTTGGAAATCAGGTTTCTGGCAATCTGCTCGCCAATTATCTCTTCAGGAAAGATTATGTGTTGCACCCCGATCAGGGACAATATCCTGCCATGCAGTTCATTATCGACCTTGGCATAGATCATTCCAACCCCGATTTTTTTGAGGAGAGCTGCAGTGAGAATGCTTTCCTGGATATTGCTGCCTATACCCAATATCACGGCGTCAGCTTCGTGAAGATTGAGGGTTCGTAAGGGGATTTCCTCTGTTGAATCGAGGCATATTGCAGAGGTTACCTTGCTGATGATGCTATCGATAATATCTTTGTCTTTGTCTATAGCAATCACTTCCATGCCATTTTCAGCAAGAATGCTGGCAACCGTCCAGCCGAATCTTCCCAAACCAATTACTGCATATCGGGCCATTGTGTCTCCTTATTATCCAATAGCGATTTTTTCTTCCGCATACCAGATTCTGCCTTGAATCTTTCTGGTCGCAAAAGCGTAAATCAAAGTTAGAGGACCGATTCTGCCCACATACATCAGTATTGTGATCAGAAGCTTGCCCCAAGCAGAGAGCTCTGCTGTAATCCCCATGGAAAGCCCCACCGTTCCAAAAGCTGATATTGCTTCGAAGACTATTTTATCAAATGAATGTGCGTCCACCATCATCAATAAAATAACAATCGTGAAAATAATACCTGCAGAGACAACGATCAGGCTCACTGCCTCCTTAAAATTTGATGCTGCGATTTTCCGGTTGTAAACTGTAAGCTCGCGTTTCCCGCCCAAAAGCGATCTGACTGTAAGAATCAAAATTGCGAAGGTAGAGGTTTTGATACCACCACCCGTGGAGCCTGGAGAAGCTCCGATGAACATCAGCACCATGGTAATCAGGATCGAAGACTTACTCAAAGCTCCAGTATTGATCGTATTGAATCCCGCGGTACGGGTTGTGACAGATTGGAACCAGGAAGCCAGAATCCTGTGCCCAAAGGTGAAACCCTTCATTGTAACCGAATATTCTGCCAGGAAGAAAAGCAGGAATGCACTCCCCAATAACACTCCAGTGGTGGAGAGAACCAGTTTGGTATGCAAGGTCAATCTGCGGTTTTTATTCTTCCCAAAGAAATAGCGATGCAGGTCTATCAATACAGCAAAACCTATTCCTCCCAATATGATCAGGCTTGTAATCGTGAATGTGATGTTCACATTTTTCGAAAATCCGATAAAACTATCTGCCTGCAAGGAAAATCCTGCATTGCAAAAGGCTGAAACTGAATGGAAAACAGAATAATACACAGCTTGAAGAGGTTCATAGTATTGGGAAAAGGAAAAATATAGCAAGACAGCCCCGATTGACTCGATAATGATGGTCACCAGGACGATGTTTTTCAATAGTTCAAAGAGATTGATGCTGGAGGTCTCTCCGATCACATTTTGCATCACATTTTCCAGCTTCAGGGTAAGCCTCTGCCCCAATATCAGCGCAAAAGCAGTCGACACAGTCATGATTCCCAAACCGCCTAACTGGATAAGGATCAGGATCACCATTTGCCCAAAAGGGCTAAAATATGTGCCGGTGTCGAAAACAGCCAGGCCAGTAACACAGGTGGCGGAAGTGGAAGTAAACAATGCATCCAGAAAGGGCGTTACCTGCTTGTTTACTGATGAGCCTGGCATCATCAGAAATACAGCTCCAATCAGGATAACTGCAATGAAGCTGGCCATAAAGGAAACCGGTGGATTACTGATGATAAGCTTATAGATCTTCCCTTCAAAGGACCTGAACAAGAAGTATTGCAGGATGAAATAAGTTTGCCGGATCAGCAGGAAGAAGATCACAAACTTCGCTTGGTAGATCATCAGCATCGTGCCCACAAAAAGCATCACGAGATCGCTGATAATGATGATCCTGTGCTCGCTGATCTTGCCCAGGGAGAGCCTCTTGAGAATGGTCAGGCTTAGCAGGAATATGTTCGCCAGAGCTGTAAAATTCTCCACCAGCCGATAGTTTACATAGAAGCTGATGATCGGCTCCAGAAAGAGCACAAAAAAACTCCACGCAGCCAGGATGTATGCAGCTATTTCTATATAGGCAAGAGCTTTGGGTAGAGAACGTTCGCTCATAATAATAGTTTACATGGAGGAATAATCAGCCTTGAGTTGTGCGAAAATCTCTTCAATTGTCTGATCGGCTGATACGTTTTTTAGAAGCTGCTTTGTTTCGAAGAACTGGATCAGGTTATAGGTCTGCTCATAGAACTCATTGATCCGATTTTCGATTGAAGCTGGGGTGTCATCCGGTCTGGTGATCAGTTCACCGCCACACGCATCACAAATCCCCGAAATCTTTGGTTTTAGGGATATGATATTGAAATTATGCCCACAACTTTGGCAAATTCTTCGGGCCGAAATCCTGGATATGGCCTCCTGTTTACTGAGTTCTAGGTTATAGACTCTGATCACGTCATAATGTTCAATCAGGTATTCCGCCTGTTCCCTTGTACGGGGGAAACCATCAAAGATGATGCCTCTTGCCCCGGGTTCTAGAGAACCCGATACGATCTCAAATACTACTTCATCAGGTACCAATTCTCCCCGGCTGATAATACTTTGTACTTTCATGCCGAGTTCACTCGCAGCAGCCACTTGCCTGCGAAGCAGATCCCCAATATTGATATGCTGATAGCCAGAAAACTCGCTCAGGAGCTTGGCCTGAGTTCCTTTTCCACAACCTTGAATTCCAATAAAGACAATAGCTTTCATAAATTTCTCCTCATAGCTGCCAGACTATCGGAGTACCAAAACTGTCAAGAATCAATTTTTTCCAGAACCACGTATGCACATGCATAATCCCGGTCATGGCTGAGGGATACGTGGATCTTGCTGATCCCACTTTGTTCAAGGAGTTCTGCTGTGGCATTCCTCGTTCGGATCTCAGGTTTACCGCCCCCGGTATTGAAGATCTCTATATCCATCCAGGAGATAACACCATTCCACCCCGTTCCCAGAGCTTTCATGAAGGCTTCTTTGGCAGCGAACCTGGCAGCGTAGGATTGGTAAGGATTGGCTTTTGCACTGCAATAGTCAATCTCAGAGGGGGTAAAAACTCTCTCTGGAAACCTGGGATTTTTTTCGATTACCCCTTTTATTCTCTCGATACAGACCAGATCCGTTCCGATGCCAAAGATCATAATCCTGCTCCTTTCTCCAGTTCCAGCAATTGGCGTTTCGCAACGATACCTCCTGCATAGCCCTTAAGAGCACCATCCTTACCCAGCACCCGGTGACAAGGGATCAGGATGGGAAGAGGGTTGGTAGCCAGAGCGTTTGCAACTGCTCTTATTGCCTTTGGGTTCCCAATCCGCCTTGCTAATTCGGTATATGAAATTGTACCAGCATAGGGAATCTTGAGAAGCTCAAGCAGGATTTCTTTTTGAAAGCTGCCGGTTTCGAACCGGTAGTCCAATTCAAACTCAAACCTCTTTCCAGCGAAGTATTCATCAAATTCTCTGATGATTCTCTCTGCTTGTTTGGAGCAGGGAATACTCCCACTTTTGTGAACCGAAGTAAATCTGATCCTCTGAATGCATCCATCCCTATGCAAAATGCTCAGGCATATATTGTTCTTTGAATATAACAGTTCCTCGTCCATAATTTCAAAACCTTGATGTGTCCCCAAAAACAAACCCCCTTCGCGATGTTACAAAGGAAGGGGGTCCGAAATTAAGTGTTTCTGTACTATGCAGTGAATCTCTTGCGTTCTTTTATACGGCCTGCCTTTCCTTTGGCGCTCCGCAGATAGAAGAGCTTGGCACGGCGGACGCGACCATAACGAACGATTTCCAACTTATCGATATTGGGTGAGTGCTGAGGAAAAATACGTTCCACACCGATACCATTCGATACCTTGCGGACGGTGAAAGATTTGGAGATCCCGGCACCGCGTTTTTGGATCACGATACCCTGGAAAACCTGGACTCTTTCTTTGTTTCCTTCTTTAATTTTATAATGGACCTTCACAGTATCGCCAACGCGATATTCTGGAAAGTCGCTCCTAATTTGGTCTCTGCCAATTTGTTGCAGAATATCCATTTTGGTTCCTCCCATGTATATACTCGGAAGAAACGTTTTCCTGATAGCAATAAGGCAGCTGCATTGTCAAAGCAAACCGTCTCCGGTTTCCTGCAGCAATACTAATTAATACATCCGGTTATTCCCGGAGGATGAATCATCAACTTGTTCATCTATCAAAAAGATATCTGGTAGGTTGACCTTATCACTGATACCTCTGGGGAAAGAAACATCTCTTCCTGCTTGTAATCAATGTTTTGCGTTCTTTAGGTTTTGGATAGCAGATCCGGTCTGCGAGTCTTCGTAAGCTCGGATGAACGCTCAGCTATCCACTTTTGAATCAGTTTATGGTTTCCTTGCCTAAGCACATCCGGAACCTTAAGACCCAAAAAGACGTCGGGTCTGGTCCAGCAGGGGAAGCCAAGCTCCCCGTTCTGGAAAGAATCCGTTTGTGCGGAATCGAGATCGCCCAGCACTCCCTTTTGCAGACGGGAAATACCATCAATAAAGACCATTGCGGCAATCTCTCCTCCTGAAAGAACATAATCTCCAATCGAGATATCGTCGCTCACTGCCAGATTACGTACTCTTTGATCAATCTCTTTGTAATGACCACAGAGTAATATGATCCTTTTCTCCCTGGCGTAAGTTTCCAGTATATCCTGGTTCAGGGTTCGGCCCTGAGGTGTAAAATAGATCACCGGGGCAGGTCCCTTTTCCAGCAAGTATTGCAAACAGAGCCAGATCGGCTCTGGTTTCATAACCATACCGGCAAAACCGCCATAGGGGTAGTCGTCAGCCTGGCGATGCTTATTCAGAGCAAACTCCCGAAGATCGGTGCAATGCATAGCTAAAGCCTTGTTTTTGATTGCTTTGGCTACCATGCTGCTACTCTGGAACCCCTCGAAGATGGAAGGGAACAGAGTAATCACTTCGATTTTCATATCTCGATAAGGGCTTGGGCATTTTGAAGGACAAGCTTTTTCAGATTCTCATCCACCTCCCTGATGAATTCAGGAACATAGGGAATGAGTATCTCTTTGCCGGATGAACCCAGGATCGTTATCACGTATTGAGCCGAATTGAAGAAATAATCGCTTACTTCGCCAAGCAGTTCATCTTCGTGATAAACACTATATCCTATCAACCAATCAAGCTCATCTTCATCATCATCCTCTTCAAAATAAGTGGCAATGATTACTTCGGCAGCTTTCTTGCGTTCCTCGGCTATGCCGTCCTCCAGAAACTTTATCCAAAGTCTTTTGTTGGAAGCCTTCTTCTCACTGATAGTTACAAAAAACACTCTATCGCTGTTAAAGATCAGGTAACAAGAACTGATCTGATCGAATATACCCCTGTACTCCGGCTTGAGCATCGCATGGTAAAAACCATCTCCATCATGCGCTCCGAGCCTGCCAATCGCAGAAAGATCAGAGATTTCCATCTACTCGATAATTTCGAGTTCGGCTCGCTTTCCTTGTTTGGTGCTGACAGCATTGATGATCGTGCGAATTGCACTCGCGGTTCTACCCCGCTTACCAATCACTTTCCCAATGTCCGTTTTTGCTACTCTGAGTTCATATAGAGTGATCTTATCGCCGGATATCTCGGTGATATTGACCTCACTGGGATCGTCAACAAGAGCTTTCACCATGAATTCAATCAGGTCTTTCATTAGTACCTCGAGTTATTCTTTTTCCAGTTCAGTTTTCCTGGCAGCTATTTTGCGCTCGTGCCAGATCTGTAAGACACCGGCTTTGCGCAACAGAGAACGCACTGTCTCAGTGGGTTGTGCACCCACTCCAAGCCAGTACAATGCTCTTTCTGTCTCAATCTTTATAAGAGATGGGGTTGGTTTTGGATCATAATGACCCACACATTCAATATATTTCCCATCACGCTTGATTCTGGAATCAACCGCAACGATTCTATAGAATGGTTGGTTACCTGCTCCCATCCTTCTCAATCTGAGCTTGACCATTCGATCTCCTTATATTCAGTAAACATTTTCCATATTTGATCAACTGTAAAGAGAATGGCTTTTCCGTCAAGGTCTTTTTTTATCTTTATGCAAAATAATCAATTGGAGAGCTGTGAGGTACTGATACATTACTGGGCAAGACCATTGAATAATAGGTTGTAGGGCGAAGCCCTACTCCTTTTAGGATGGTGGGCTGGAATAGATTTACAAAAACAAGCCCCACAACCAGCATATTTGGAAGTCTGTTTTTCGATAAATCGGGATGTGCAAGGGTCCTACAGACATTGCCTCTTGGGGCGACAGATCATCATGGGATGGTACAACATATCATTGTGTCGCCCACAAGGGGCTTGATGGTGGTTGTGGGGTGCGCAAATACAGGGGTTCCGCTGCGCTGCACACCCTGCCTATGATATTGCGCCCGCAAGGGGCTCTGTGTTGACGAGACGTCCCCACCCCAATTTGGGCTGTCGAGCTCCGGTCGACAGAGGCAGCGGTTTGCCTGTTCGGAACGCATATATCCTTTGTGGCGACGAGGACGTCCCCACCCCAATTTGGGCTGTCGAGCTCCGGTCGACAGAGGCAACGGTTTGCTTGTTCGGAACGCAAATATCCTTTGTGGCGACGAGGACGTCCCCACCCTTAATGAGCGTACCTTGTGTTTACGAGACGTCTCTACCCCTAATGGGCGTACTGCTTTACAAAAATATGCCTCATAACCAGCATATTTGGAAGTCCGTATTTCGATAAATCGGGATGTTTAATGGTATTTGAGAATGGTGAACGGTGAATGGTTAGTGGTTTGGAATACCTTAGCCCAACGGGCGGTATAATATAGGCAGGGCGTGGAGCGAAGCGTAACCCCTGTACAGGCGCAACCCCACAACCACCACCCAAGCCCCGTCAGGGGCGACACCCAGCCCAACGGGCGGCATATCATAGGCAGGGCGTGGAGCGAAGCGTAACCCCTGTACAGGCGCAACCCCACAACCACCACCCAAGCACCGTCAGGGGTGACATTACTCCTGCTGCATACCAAACACCTAGTCCGGATCCCAATGCCTTTTCAACCTCGTCTCAAGAAAGAATCACGATATCACAAACCCACAGAACTGCCGATTTGAAAAATGGTGATACGATTTGGATATAAATGTGAGAACGCATAGGAGCCATACTCTAAGGATTGGGATATCATTGGCACATCAGATTCCGCTTGACAAGCTTAGAGACCTTTGTAGCATAGCAACCAAAGTATTACTCGTTTGCCTTTACGGTCATGACCTTACATATTATTATAGATAAAGGAGTTAACCATGAAACGTGTTCTCTTTGTTTTGTTGCTTTTGCTGCTATGCTCAAGCGGCATCCATGCCTCCCTCGTCTTGCAGGGAGATATCAGCACTAACACCACCCTCCTGATGTCCAACAATCCGCATCAGATTAGAGGTACGGTGCGCGTCCTCAATGGTGCCACCCTCACTTTGGAACCGGGAGTAAATATCCTGTTTGAAGAAAACTCGATGCTGGAAATCCAGGGCTCCATCAGCGCTATGGGCACAGTGGACCTGCCCATCTGGTTTCATTCCAGCGATGGTGCTCAACACTACACCAAAATCTTTATGAACGGCGCGGAAGGCAGCAGTTTCTACAAATGCGCGTTCAGCCGCTCCAGGGATAACTATGGCCTGCTGAGGATAGAGAACAGCGGCCCGGTCAACATCCTCAACTGCGATTTTGACACCACGGTCAACTCCCATGGGATCTACATCAAAAACTCCCATGTGGTGATAGACGATATCGACATCAGCAATGTGGCCCACAACGGCATCCAGATCGAAAGCCAGGAGATCAGCGAAAACACCGGCAGCACTGTAAGCCTCAACAATGTGTATGTGGATTACTGCCAGACAGGTGTTTACGTCGTCCAGGGCAATTACCCCGCTTTGACCTGGGCTGGCATCACTGTACACCACAGCAGTTCCTATCCGATCTATGCCAACATCTTCAACTATGCCGCTCTGGGCAGCTTCTCCTCATCCTGGGAAGGCATCGAAATGCTGGCTATGTGGGAAGGCTACCTTTATACCGCTCTCACTTTGCCCTACCGGAGCCTGCCCTACTATCTGTTGAGCAGCCTCACGCTAGACAACAGCGCTTCACTGACTTTAGAGCCGGGAACGGGATTGCGCTTCCCCCAGTTTGGCAGGCTGCAGCTAAACAATGGATCAAGCCTGAGCGCGGACGGAACTGAGCTGCTGCCCATAAGTTTCCGGGCGGGAGGAGACTACAACTGGGGAGGGATAGTGCTGGACAACAATTGCTCCGCGCTGCTGGACCATTGCCAGTTCAGCAGTTGCGGCTTTCCGCAATACGGCAGTCCTGAGCCCTCCATCTCTGCCAATGCGGTATCCTCCCTCGCCATTTCCAATACCAGCATCCCTGGCGGCAGCACTTACAGCATCTA
The DNA here is from genome assembly GCA_028683635.1 of Candidatus Cloacimonadota bacterium. Classification (GTDB taxonomy): domain Bacteria; phylum Cloacimonadota; class Cloacimonadia; order Cloacimonadales; family Cloacimonadaceae; genus JAQUHL01. Next base: position 19 of record JAQUHL010000060.1, on the reverse strand, counting down.
TGTGAGCGGAGACAGCAAC
>JAQUHL010000059.1 GCA_028683635.1 Candidatus Cloacimonadota bacterium | reverse complement strand
CTATGAAAATGCCGAGGAAGCCGCCATTATCGAGGGGCTGACTGTGATCCCCGTAACTTCGCTGCGAGAGGCTGCCAACTACCTCACCGGCAAAATCCAGATTCCTCCCGCCTCAGTGGATAGAAGCAGCATCTTCCAGGTGCTCAATGATTTTCCGATCGATATGTGCGATGTCAAAGGCCAGTTTCAGGTGAAACGTGCCTTGGAAGTGGCAGCTGCAGGCGGGCACAACCTCCTGATGATCGGGCCTCCGGGCTCGGGCAAAACCATGCTGGCCAGACGCGTCCCCACCATCCTTCCGGAGCTTTCTCTGGATGAAGCCCTGGACGCCACCAAGATTCACTCTGTGGCTGGCAATGCCAAGCTCTTCCGTAATGGTATCCTCACCACCAGACCCTTTCGCAGCCCACACCATTCCTGCAGCGACATAGCTTTAATCGGGGGCGGAGCTTTTCCCCGTCCAGGAGAAGTATCCCTTGCCCATCGGGGAGTTCTGTTCCTGGATGAACTGCCGGAATTCAAACGCGGAGCGCTGGAAGTTCTGCGCCAGCCAATGGAAGATGGCAGCGTCACCATCTCCAGAGCCGTGCAGAGCCTGAACTTCCCTGCGGAATTCATGCTCATCGCCTCCATGAATCCCTGTCCTTGCGGATACTTTGGTTCAAACATCCCGAACCATCCCTGCAACTGCCTGGGCACCAGCATCCAAAAATACCGGAACCGCATATCCGGCCCGCTTATGGATAGGATAGACCTGCACGTGGAAGTTCCGGCCGTGACCTATGCAGATCTGAACTCCCTGCCCAGCGGAGATACCTCAAAGGCGATCCGCCAACGAGTCAACAATGCCCGCAAAATCCAGCACGCCCGCCTCTTTAAGGATAAACTCTTCTGCAATTCCCAGATGAATTCCAAGCTCATCCGCAAATATTGCAAGCTCGATGATGCCAGCCATGCCTTGCTGCAGAATGCCATTGACCGCCTGGGTTATTCCGCCCGGGTTTTCGATCGGATCCTCAAGGTGGCCAGAACTATCGCGGATCTGGAACAAAGCACTGAGATATCTTCCGAACACATCAGCGAAGCAATTGGCTACCGCACTCTCGATAAAAAGTATTGGGAATAGAAATGCTTATCCATAAGCACTCATCCAAGCTGAGTGGAAACTGGATAATACGATGCGACAACGAAGGAGTTTAAGATGAAATGCATTGTGCTTGTTTGTCTGTCCCTGGTCATAATCTTTTGTGGTTGTTCGTCCAACCAACCAAAAATCGACTTTTCTCCCACCACAGTACCAGAGGAAAGCGGGCTTAAATTGACCCAGATAACTTCTCAGAGCGATAGTCTTGCCGCCAGTTACAAACAAAAAGCGGATTTCAAAACCCGCACCTTCATTCGAGAAGTATATGATGTCTGCCGAAGTAGTGATAAAGTCGTGTTTTTGGCAGAACATGAGGGGCAACAGCTCTATGTTAAGGACCTCGGCGATGCTTCCAGCAATCTGCAAAGGACTTCTGGATTGCAAGCGCTATCTCCGGCTTTTTCCCCGGACGGAGCCAGGATTGCTTTTTGTTGTTTCAGGGATAAGAAGTGGAATGTCTTCCTGATCGATGCTGAAAAGGGTGAAGATATCCAGCAGATAACCAAGGCGGGTGCCGTTTCGTGCCCAAGTTTTTTCCAAAATGGAAAGAAGATTCTTTATCAGCGATTTGAGAGTGTTTATGAAGACAATAAATTCATAGATACATATTCAGTTTGGTCTTCCGATTTTGAGGGTTCAACTCCCCTACAGCATGGATTCGGCATATCTCCCAGCTTTTTCCCGGGTTCCGGGAAGGTTTGCGTGGTCGATTATGGGCAGCTGTGGATACTGGAACTCGATACTGGTAATATGGAATGTATCTTCGATGCTCAAAACTACTTGTGTTATCTGCCCTGTGTATCTCCCGACGGGAGGCAGATCGCCTTCCATGGAATTTGCACCGATATCTCCCCAATAATCAACCGGGATATCTTCGTGATCGATGCAGACGGCAGCAATTTGAGACGCATAACTTACCATCCTGGTAATGATTATCAGCCAAAGTGGAGCAAGGACGGAAAATCCCTGTTCTTTGTATCTCAAAGAGGCAATCCGGAGGGAACTTATAACATCTGGAAAGTCGCTTTAGAGTAGTTTGATATCCCAAACGAAACGATCCGTCCCGCCGGTGCAGATCAGCAGCCTAATGATAACTTTTTCACTTGTGGTGCATTGGACGCAAAATCAAATATGCAGTCAACCACAATCTCTGCAAAGCAAAGCTCTTGACAGATATTCTGCCTGAAAATGAAGGTTCAATCTCTTGGTGAGATGCAAGATACTTGCTTATCATCATGTAAATCATTAATCTGATAGTAGTTTTACTATGCCTGATTGGAGATAAAAATGGAATACCCTTTTCATGAGATCGAACGCAAGTGGCAGAAAACCTGGCAGGAAAAGCGGATTTTCAATGCCAAAAACAACTCTGCAAAAGATAAATACTATGTGCTTTCGATGTTTCCCTATCCTTCCGGAGTTCTGCATATCGGCCATGCCTCAAACTATTCGATCGGCGATGCGATCACCCGGCTGAAGCTCATGCAGGGCTACAACGTCATGCAGCCCATGGGCTACGATGCCTTTGGCATGCCGGCAGAAAACCATGCCATCCAGAACAATTCCCATCCCCGGATCACCACGGAAAGCAATATCAAAGCCATGCGCAGCCAATTCGATTCCATGGGCTTTGGTCTGGATTGGGAGCGTGAGGTCTGCACCTGCCGTCCGGATTATTACCGCTGGGGGCAATACCTCTTCAAGAAGCTCTATGAAAAGGGCCTGGTCTACAAAAAGAAATCCTTCCAGAACTGGTGTGAGGAATGCCAAACCGTGCTTGCCAATGAACAGGTGGAGGACGGCTCCTGCTGGCGTTGCCATAGCCAGGTTACTCAAAAAGAGCTGGAACAATGGTATTTCAAGATCACCGATTATGCTGAGGAACTGCTGGATTTCAGCAAGGTTATTGACTGGCCGGAGCGGGTCATCACCATGCAGAAAAATTGGATCGGCAAAAGCACCGGTACGGAGATCATCTTCCGCCTGGAGCAAGATGGCAGAGAGATCAGAGTCTTCACCACCAGGCCGGATACGATCTATGGCGTCACCTTCATAGCGCTCCCCCCGGAGCATCCCTACGTCCAGGAATGGCTGGCTCAGGACAGAGATAACCAAGCTCTGCACGATTTCTGCCGCAAGGTGATCAATGAGGACAAAATTTCCCGCTCTGCCGAGGACAACATCAAAGAGGGAATCGCCAGCGGAAGATATTGCATCAATCCCCTGAATGGAGATAGAATTCCGATCTGGATCACAAACTATGTGCTGATGGATTACGGCACAGGTGCTGTGATGGCGGTACCTGCCCACGACAAAAGGGATTTTGAGTTTGCCAGGAAATACCAGATCCCCATCAAGATCGTGATCCAGAATCCCGGGCAAGACCTGGTTCTGGAAGATCTTCAGGAAGCCTACATTGAGCCCGGAATCATGGTCAATTCGAAGCAGTTCGATGATCTGGACAGCGTTATTGCCAAGGACAAGATCAGCCAATACATCGAAGCCCAGTCCTGGGGAAGGCGCACGCATACTTATCGCCTGAGGGACTGGGGAATCTCCCGGCAGCGCTATTGGGGAAATCCGATCCCGATCGTCTATTGCCAGGATTGCGGAGCGGAACTGGTCCCGGATGAAGAGCTCCCGGTGCGTCTGCCGGATAAGGTCCAGGTGGGCAAAACCACCCAGAACCCCTTGCTCTCCGTCCCCGAATGGCTCCACACCACCTGCCCGAAATGCGGCAAACCGGCCATCCGGGAAACCGATACCATGGATACCTTTGTGGATAGCTCCTGGTACTTCGCCCGCTATGCAGATGTGCAGAACCAGAGCCTTCCCTTCTCAAAGGACGCCGCCAACTACTGGCTGCCCGTGGATCAGTACATCGGAGGAATCGAACATGCCTGCATGCACTTGCTCTATGCCAGGTTCATCCACAAATTCATGCGGGATCTGGGTTGGGTGGATTGTGACGAACCCTTTGCCCGGCTGCTCACTCAAGGTATGGTCCTCAAAGATGGTGCCAAGATGAGCAAATCCGCCGGAAATGTGGTTGACCCCACCTACATCATCGATCGTTACGGAGCAGACACCCTGAGGGTCTATCTGCTCTTTGCCTCCCCACCCGAAAAGGATGTGGAATGGAACGACGATGCCGTGATGGGAGCTTTCCGCTTCCTGAACCGGGTGTGGCGCTTGATTGACCAGCATAAGGATCACATCAAAAAAGGTTTGAACCTCTGTGCAGAACCGGAAGAAGTATCCCCCGAGCTCAAAGAACTGCTGATCAGCTCTCACCATTCTGTAAAGAAATGGCTGGATGATGCCCTGCACAGAATGCAGTATAATACTGCCATTGCAGCGATTATGGAACATCTGAACCATTGCCTGGCAGTGAAAGACCCATCCCTGCTGAACGACAAAGACCTGGCCGTCTATGCCGAAGCCTGTGGCATCATCCCCCAGATGCTCTATCCCTTTGCCCCCCATCTGGCCGAAGAACTCTGGCAAGTGTTGGGCTTTCAGGGCCTGATCCATGAACATGGCCTTCCCGGTTATGAGGAAAGCTATTTGGTGAAGGACATTGTGACCATTGTGATCCAGATCAATGGCAAGCTCAGGGGCAAGCTCGAGGTACCCGCCACTGCCACAGGGGATCAGATCAAGGCCCGGGCTCTGGAGATTGAAAACGTGAAACGCAGCCTGGAAGGGCTTGTCATCCGGAAGATGATCCTGATCCCGGACAAAATGCTGAGCATCGCCGCCAGTAAATAACCCAAGTATTAAAAGAATGATATATGCTACGGAAAGAACGGATGAAAACGGATTCCTTTAGAAAAGCAGATCAGGGCAGCCCCTCCTCTGTGTCCTCCTCTTTTTTTCCGTGTCTCTGTGTAAAAAAACAATCCAACCCCATATAGGAGAAAATATGCAAAACATCTCATTGGCACCTGATGGCACAAAGTATCCGCTGCCTACCGATGCTGAAGCAATCGAAGAGCGGAAAATCCTCAAATCTATCACTGAAGAGCAACGCAAAAAAGGCAGAAAGATCGTTGCGGTTCAAGGTCTTGGCTTTGTCGGCTGCGTAATGGCGACCGTGGTGGCTGATGCCGTTGATGAAAAGGGCGAGCCCATTTATTATGTTCACGGGCACCAGCGTCCCTCCCCCCGTTCTTTTTGGAAGATCCCGGTGATCAATAACGGCATTCCGCCAGTGAGTTCTTCGGACGAGGAAGTACCGGAAATCTTCCATCGCTGTGTGGTTGAGAAGCAGAATTTCAGGGCAACCTGGGAAGATTATGTCTATGAACTGGTGGATGTCGTGGTGGTGGATATTCAGCTCGATGCCACCAAACCCGCCTTTGGAGAGGCTGAGAAAGGCTTTTGCGATCTCTATGCCTTCCGCGGTGGAATCCGCACTCTGGGCCAGCATATCAAACCCGATTGCCTGATCCTTGTGGAGACAACTGTTCCCCCCGGAACCTGCGAAAAGGTCGTGAAGCCCATCATCGAAGAAGAATTTACCAAGCGCGGTATCGATATTACAAAAACCCCGCCCCTGATCGCTCATTCCTATGAAAGAGTGATGCCGGGTGCGAAGTATGTGGCTTCCATCCGGGATTTCTGGAGAGTCTTCTCCGGAGTGAACCAAAAGAGCCGTGACCTCTGCCGGGAATTCCTGTCCAACGTGCTGAATGTGAAAAAATATCCCCTCACCGAGCTTGATCATACCAATGCTTCCGAGCTTTCCAAGGTGATGGAAAATTCCTACCGGGCCACCAACATCGCCCTCACCCTGGAATGGGCAAGATTTGCCGAGCAGATCGGAGTCGATCTCTACAAAGTTCGGGAAGCCATCCGCAAGCGCGAAGGAACCCACGATAACCTTCTGCGTCCCAGCCTGGGAGTCGGTGGCTACTGCCTCACCAAGGATCCCGTGCTGGCAAACTGGGCAATGAACGCTCTCTTTGGCCTGGAAGGAACCCTCGATATGGCAATCCGCTCGGTCAATATCAACGACACCATGCCTCTTCATACCATCGAAATCATCAAGCAGGTGATCGAAAACCTGAAGGAAACCCAGGTCACTGTGCTGGGAGTTTCCTATCTGGAAAATCTGGGTGATACCAGGCACTCCCCCTCCAAGACCCTCGTGGAATTCCTGCGCAAGGAATTTGCCCTCGTCAAAGTCCATGATCCCTATGTGGAAGTATGGCCGGAGATCGACGAAACGGTGGTCCTTCACGACCTTGGGGAATCCCTCTCGGGAGCCCAGGTAGTGGTCTTTGCCGTGGGTCACGATGAATACCGCAAGCTCAAACCCGAGGATGTGGTGGCCATGACAGGTGGCAAGCCGCTGATCGTGGATTGTTCAAACTTCCTTTCAGATTCCATCATCGCTCAGTACCGCAAGCTCGGTTGCGAGGTACGCGGGGTGGGAAAAGGCCATATAAAATAAATCAATATACTTGAAATGACATAATCTTGCCGGGGTATGGGGCAGAGCCCCATTCCCTAAAGGGCAGCGGGCGGGCCTGGATTATGTCATTTCAAACCAAACAAAAAACACATTGATCTGCCTTCGCTAACCTGAAGGCAGATCGACTTTCAAGGAGTGAAAACATGTCTTTTGCCTATGTGATCCTGCCACTGATCGTGATTGCTGTGATCGTGATCGAAATCATGGAAAAAAGCGGAAAAAACAGGTTTGCCATCCTGGGAGCCAGCTTCATCATCGGGCTCACAGTCTTCAGCTTTGCCTTCATGCAGAGCCGGCGAGCCGAAACCAACCTCCGGGTCGTGGGCTATGCCAACAAACTCTTCGATTCCGATACCGTCAAATGGAACATCAACCTCAGCAAGCGCGCCACCTTCGACGAAGTCAACCAGGCCTATTCCCAAATGAACAGCGATACCCAGGCTTTCAAGGAATTCCTCATCACCAAGGGAGTCAAAACAGAAGATATAAACCTGCAGCCCATTACCATTACTCCCGTTTATGAACAATATGGCCTGCTCACTGCCTACAACATCGTCCAGGCCATCTACGTGCTGTCTTCGGACCTTGCCAAAATCGAGGAAATCTCCCTCAACCCGGAGTTCTTTGGCAAACGCAACATCATCATCGACCAATCCAACCTCACCTATTACTATTCCAAACTCCCGGAGCTGAAGAAACAGCTTTTGGCAGAAGCCACCGCCGATGCCGTCTCCCGCGCCGAGGAAATCACTCACGCTTCGAAGGCCAAACTGGGCAAGATGAAAGATGCCCGGGCTGGAGTTTTTCAGATAACCGAGCCCTATTCCACCGAAGTCTCGGATTGGGGAATCTATAGCACAAACACAAAAAAGAAAAGCATATCGGTAACCCTGACTGCCAATTTTGGCCTTAAATAATGATCCAAATCGATATCCGCAAGCTCTATTATGAAGATAGAGTTCTGCTCAGCGAAGTGCAGCTCGAGGTCCGGAACCACGAAAAGATCCTGATCATCGGCCCCACCGGCTCTGGCAAGACCTCCCTCCTGCACACCCTGAACCTGATGAATCCTCATTTCGAGGGATCCATCCTCTTTCATGGCAAGGAGATCCGCAGCAGCTCTCCCCAGGAACTCCGGGCCCGGATCATGGAAGTCATGCAGGAACCCTGGCTCGATAACGGCAGCGTCCTGGACGTCCTCAAAGAACCTCTTGGCTACTGCGTACACCGCAAAAAAGCTGCCAGGCAGCAACCCGATCAGGAGTGGGAAAAAAAGATCTCCCAATATCTAAGCACCTTTTCTTTGAACGAAAGCTATCTATCCAAGCAGGTCAGCCAGCTTTCCGGGGGTGAAAAACAACGCATCGCCCTGATCCGCACCCTCCAGTTCGAGCCCGAAGTCCTGCTCCTGGATGAGATCAGCTCCGCCCTGGACCAGGAAACCTCCGGCATCATCTCCAACTGCATCTTCCATAGCTATCCCGGAGCCGTGATTGCCATCAGTCACGATCCCCTCTGGCAAAATAGCTGGAGCAAGGCCTGGAAGCTCGAAAAAGGCAGGGTGCTCGTGCAGGATTCCGCTCAAATTGCCAAACTGAAACTAAAGCAGGAGGAGGTTTAGAACATGGATATCCCCTGGCTTGGTTTGCTATATGCCGCCCTGATGCTGGTCTTTCCGGTGCTGATCTTTTCAGAACTGAAGATCAAGCTGATCAAAACCACCTTTGTTTCCTTCGTGCGCATGTCCGTCCAGCTCGCCATGATCGGGATCGTGCTCCAGTTCATCTTCCAGAAATCGAACCTCTGGCTGACCCTGGGCTGGATGCTGATAATGATCAGTGCCGCGGTCTGGACCATCCTCAACCGCCTGAAACTAAAGAGGAATATCCTCTTTCCCGTTCTGGCCTTTTCCCTTTTGGCCGCCTCACTTTTGATCATGCCCTGGATCATCCTCATGGTGTTGCGTCCCGATCCTCTGTATTCCCCCATCTTCCTCATCCCCATATATGGCATGGTGCTGGGAAACAGCATGAATAGCTGCGCCCTGGCTCTGGAACGCTTTGAAAATAACCTGGCGGACAATTGGAAGGCCTATTACACCCGGATCATCCTCGGAGCCAACCTCCGGGAAGCGGTTC
>JAQUHL010000058.1 GCA_028683635.1 Candidatus Cloacimonadota bacterium | reverse complement strand
ATATCGATGATGCCATCCGTTATAACATTCTCAAATGAGTGGATCTTCCGAAAAGCTGTACAGACTTTTTGTGCAATATAAACAGCCAAATAATCGAAACTCTGATCAAAAGCATTATCGTCAATAGCTATGGCCAGGATTGGATCGCCTTCGATGAAGAAACATCGCACCATCTTCTGGAACTAAAGAAGTATAACTACAAAAATATTTACACCGATGAAAACGTAAAAAAATCCAATTCCATTATCTATCGAACAATGGGTATAATGTTCGATAAGTATTTGAGCGACATCAAAACCGAAAATAGAAGCTCGAAAATATTCAAGCACTTTCTGGATTATAAAAACGAAGCTTACCTTGTGAACTTTTCTCCTGCAGAGCAAGTGCGGGATTTCATTGCTACTATGACTGATCGCTATTACAATGAAGAGATAAAAGATTATCTTCTTCCCTGGAAGTGGTGATGAGACCAGATAGAAACGAACTAATCCGACTCCTCAGCATCAGTGACAAGCAAGAGCTTGAGAACTTGTATAAAAGGGCATATCAAGTAAAGACACAGATAGTTGGAAGGACAGTCTATTTCCGGGGAATTATCGAACTTAGCAACTTCTGCATCAAGAATTGCTTTTACTGCGGTATCAGAAAGGCCAATCCCAACGTATCAAGATACATGATGACCAAAGATGAAGCGCTATCTTCGGCTATTTGGGCATATGAGCAGGGCTATGGCTCCATCGTTATCCAATCTGGCGAGCGGGAAGATCCGGAGTTCACAGATTTTGTCACCGAACTGGTAACTGAGATAAAATCAATGTCCAAGGGTGAACTGGGGATTACACTCTCTTTGGGTGAGCAAAGCGAAAAAGTGTATCAAGATTGGTTTAATGCAGGAGCACACCGTTACTTGCTGCGAATAGAAACCTCCAATCCGGAATTGTATGCAAAATTGCACCCGCACGACCATTCCTGGCAGAGAAGACTATCCTGTCTGCGTTCTCTAAAGAAGCTCGGGTATCAGACTGGTACGGGTGTGATGACTGGATTGCCCTATCAGACTATTGATGATCTTGCCGATGATATCCTCTTTTTTTATGACGAGGATATTGATATGCTGGGCATGGGTCCTTTTATCCCACACCAGGATACTCCCTTTGTGGATTATCTGAATGGGTTTGACAACGAGTGTGCTCTGGAAAGGGGTCTGAAGATGATAGCGGTATGCAGAATCAGCCTGAAGGACGTAAACATCGCATCAACGACTGCATTGCAAGCGCTGAACCCGACCGGCAGGGAGATGGGTCTTCTGGCAGGTGCTAACATCATCATGCCCAATATTACCGATACCAAATACCGGGAAAACTACCAATTGTACGAGGGTAAACCATGTCTGGATGAGAACGCATCTCTGTGCAGAGGATGCTTGGAACGCAGAATCACAAGTATTGGCGAATCAATCGGCTATAAGCAATGGGGAGATTCCAGACACTATCTAAAGGCGAGGGGATAGTGTCTATCGGCGTTTATCAGCCTATTTTCTCTTGACAGGATATGCCTGCTAAAAAAGCTACAGTGCAGGAGAAAGATACATGATTGAAATTATTGACGAGAAATGTATAGGCTGCGGAGCCTGTCTTCGGGCTTGTGCCTATGATGCGATCACCATAACTGATAAACTTGCCTCTATAAACCTTGATAAATGCACGCTTTGTGGTGCTTGTGTAAAATCCTGTCCCTTTGATGCCATCATTCTGCGCCGTAAGGAAGTGCAGTCCATGGATAAATCCCAATACAGTGGGATTTGGGTATATGCTGAACAGCGGGATGGAGTCATTGCACCGGTTGTATACGAGCTCTTGGGCAAAGGTAGGGACCTTGCTTCACAAATGGAAGCAGAACTTACCGCGGTGCTATTTGGCAGTGATATCGATAGCTTGCCTGCTGATCTCATTGCCCACGGTGCAGATAAGGTTATATATGTGGATGATCCTGCTTTGAAACACTTCCAGGATGAGCGTTATGCAAAAGCGATGTCGCACCTCGCACAAAAATACAAACCCGCTGTTATTCTGGCTGGAGCGACTGTCATGGGAAGATCCTTTATTCCCAGAGTGGCTGTGCAAATCCATACCGGGCTTACAGCAGATTGCACAGGTCTCGAGTATGATCCTGAAAGCGGAAACCTCCTCCAAACCCGTCCCGCCTTTGGTGGGAACATCATGGCAACGATTATCACTCCAAACCACCGTCCCCAAATGGCAACTGTCCGGCATAAAGTAATGAATCCACTCCCCCGTGATGATGGACGATCCGGAATCGTCATACTCGAACAGGTTGATTTTGATTTTGACAGTCAGATGTCCATGTGGCTGGGCTTTGAAAAGGAAAAAACTGCACTTGTCAATATCACGGAAGCCAATATCATTGTATCCGGAGGTAGGGGGCTGAAGGAAGCCAGGAATTTTACTATGATTGAAGAACTGGCAGAATCGCTTGATGGTGCCGTTGGTGCATCGAGAGCTGCTGTTGATGCAGAATGGATGCCCTATTCTCACCAGGTGGGGCAAACAGGTAAAACTGTAAAACCAAATATTTATTTCTCGATTGGCATCAGCGGAGCTATTCAGCATCTTGCCGGGATGTCTTCTGCCGATTATATTATTTCCATAAACAAAGATCCGGATGCCCCCATCTTCAAAGTCGCAGATCTGGGGATCGTTGGTGATTTGTTTGAAGTAGTTCCCATACTTATTAAAAGGATAAAAGAAATCAGAGCATGAAAATCAGACCTTCGATCAGCGTCCTGAGTCCTGATCGAATTGAACATGAGATTGATTTGCATATTTCTGCAGAACTGAGCCAGGAATGCCCGGAATTCCTCAGTCTTGAGGATGCCTACGCTTATATCCCGCTGATCAATTCTCATGATCATTTGATCGGTAACTGGGTCCCCCGTGCAGGCGACAACCGACCCTATCCCAATTCACATATCTGGGTCGAAGATATGAAACATTCTTTTGCATTTCGCGAGAGAGATCTTTTTTGGGTTAACGACGGTTCATTTGTATTAACGGATCCGGATGCTTCTGTATTGGCAACTTTGGGAACCTACAAAAATCTGTTTTCAGGTTGCGGAATTGTACAGGATCATGCACCACTACAAGCGAACTCGTATTATCAGCAATTTCCCATTAGAGTTGTGAATGCTTTTCATCAATGTCACTCTATCACGCTTGGCAATTGGTGGGGGGGCGGTACTCCGGAACAGGAATTAGCTTTGTCCGAAGGAAAGGTTCCGTTCATAATCCATCTTGGAGAAGGCACAGACGAAATCACAAAAGTGGAATTTAAGGAACTCAAAAAAAGACATCTCCTCAAAAGAAACACCCTGATGATCCATGGAATCGCCTTTTCACATAAAGAAATAGAGGAAATTGCATCTGTTAATGCATCAGTGTGCTGGTGTCCGGGATCAAATATGTACCTGATAGGTAAAACATTCGATGTATCTCATGCCTTGTCTTGCGGAGCCAACGTCTGCATAGGGACAGACTCCACGATGTCTGGTGGGATCAATCTTATCGACGAGTTTCTGACAGCCAGAAAAGTATATCCCGACATAAAAGCAACGACACTCTATAAGATGGTAACTGTAAATGCTGTGCACGCCCTGATGTTACCAGAAAAATATGCCTATCTTGATCCGAACCAAACCTCGAATCTGCTGCTAATAGATAAAATTGATGGCGATCCCTATGAGAATCTGCTCGATATTGAAGCAGAGAATATTCGCCTTTTGATGGTGGATGACATACCAAGATATGGAGATGCGGATTGGCTGGATTTCTTTGAGGTCAATAGTGAAGTATATACGATTTTTAGAACTGGTAAGAGGGAGAAATTCGTGCTTGGAGATCCCATGGAGCTAAATGATATGATCGATGCCAAGCTTGGCTATCACAAGGATTTTCCCTATCTGCCCTTTTGAGAATCCATTTTGACAGACATCAAGCTCAAGCTTTCCGAGATTTTTTACTCGTTGCAGGGTGAATCCAGCTACTCAGGCTTACCGTGTATCTTTATCAGATTTGCCGAATGCAACCTCAATTGTAACTATTGCGATACCAGATATGCTCACGACATCAGGGAACAGCTCTCACTTGCAGAGATATTTGGCATAATCAAGGAGTATCCCTGCAAACTTGTCGAACTAACTGGCGGAGAACCAGTTCTGCAGGATAACATTCTTCCCCTCATGGAACTATTACATTCCCATGGATATCAGATACTTTTGGAAACCAACGGTTCACTCTTCCTGGGTGATATACCATCCCATGTGATCAAAATTATCGATGTCAAGACTCCCGGCAGCGGTGAGGGGGATAGTTTTATGAAATGGAATCTCCGTTGTTTGGAACCCCACGATGAACTGAAGTTTGTACTTACATCCTTTTATGACTACAAATTTGCACTGGATTTTATCAAAGAAAATAAGCTGGAGAGCTCAAAGATTCTTTTTTCGCCGCTAACTAACGTTCTTTCTCCCAGGCTTCTGGCCGGCTGGATGCTTAAGGATGGCCTGCATGCCCGGCTCCAACTTCAGCTTCATAAACTGATTTCAATTCAATAACAGGGCAGGAAACAAGCTCAAACAAGTATGGTGAAGTTTATTCCGCTTCAAGCGCTTCTTGAATTGTAGTCATGAGTTCTTCACGCATAAAGGGTTTTTGCAGAGTTTTTTTAGCGCCTAATCTTTTGGCAAGAGGAAGGTAGCTATCTGGCCCGAATCTTCCACCCCCAGACATGGCAATGATTTTGATACCAGGGATTTTTGAAACGAGTTCCTGTATGGTCTCCAAGCCTTCTTTGTCGGGCATGATGATATCTGTTAAAACTAAATCCGGCATGTAACTATCACAAATTGTAAGCGCTTGATTGCCATCCGAAGCGTGTTTCACCTCAAATCCGGCTTTCTCGAGCATCTGGACGAGAACATTCCGAAAACTGTCGTCATCCTCAATTACCAAAATCTTTACCATATCTCACCTTTGAAAGTCGCTTACAGCCCATATGAAACTGCATTCCGGTGCGGTATCCATCCGCTGCACTGCTAATTATCCCTCCTGCATAGCCCGCTCCTTCTCCAATGGGGTACAGGTTCTTTGCGCTGAGGGAAGATAATTTCCCAGAATCCCGGAGGATTCTTATGGGAGAAGACGTACGAGTCTCTGGTGCACAAATCGTCCCTTCCCTGACAAAACCACTGAGAACAGAATCATATTTCTGTAAAGCAATTTTTAGGGATTTGCTCAGGGAAGCGGGGAAGATTGTGGAAATATCTCCATTATATGTTCCTGGGAGGTACGAGCAAGCAGGTAATCGAGTGGATAAATTTCCACTCAGGTAGTCCTTAGCTGTTTGAACAGGGGCATAATAGCCTTTATTATATGCCTGTTTTTCGATTTGATGCTGGAAATCTATTCCTGCTAATACACCGTTTCCGTAGATGGTCTTGTTAATGGCAGTAACAATTGCGCTGTTGGCATACCCAGAATTCCGCCCTGAAAAGCTCATTCCATTGGTCACTATGGAATCATTCTCTGAAGCTGCTGCAATAATGCTGCCCCCCGGGCACATGCAAAATGTATAGGAAGAAGACTTTCTATCTACCAGACGGTAAGTTGCCGAACCTAATATACTGCTCCATTTTTCATTGCCGTAGATGGTTTTGTTGATATAGCTCTGGGAATGCTCAATTCTTAACCCAATGGCAAAATCCTTGGGTTCCATGGCAATGGAGTGCTTTGAGAGCATTTTGAAAGTCTGTCGTGCTGAGTTTCCCAAAGCCAAAATCAAAAGCTCTGGTTGGTAGCTTTCCTGATTAATATGAACACTTGAGACGAGGCCACCCGAGATGTCAATAGCGTTTAATTTATGGAGGTAAAAGAACTTGCATCCTTTTGAGATCAAAAAACTCCGGATTCGGGTTGTAATGCTTCTGATTCCATCAGTTCCCAAATGGGGAAGAGCTTCATATGATATATCTGAATCGGCCCCAAAAGCTATCAGGTATTCGAAAACCCTATCAACCACGGGATCTTTTGAACGGCTTGTTAGTTTGCCATCAGAAAAAGCTCCGGCACCACCTTCGCCAAACTGAACATTGGATTCTTCATCGAGAATTCCATGTCTCCAGTAGTTATCCACCTTTTGTGCTCTTTGTTCAAGGGCATCCCCACGGTCGAATAAGTAAGGTTGGAACCCATTTTCTACCATTGCCAGCGCACAGAATAATCCTGCAGGTCCCATACCGATGATAAAGGGGTGGGGATTTGCCACTGCTTTCGAGGGCCTGGGAAGGGGCGGGGGTGGAGCAAAATCAATCACGTCTGGATGAGGTTTAAGCTCAATATGTGGCTCAATTAGCACCGTGAAATCGTAAAAGGGAAGAGCGTGTTTTCGAGTATCGAGTGCCTTCCTCAGGATTCGCTTCAGTTCGAAGCTTCCCAGATCCAGATTGAGCTTTTTGGCTATCTGTTTCTCAAGGGAATAGTACCTGCCAGCAGGAAACCTCAGATTTTTGACAAGTATCATTATTCCTGGTTCATCATCCTTGAATAGATAAAAGAAAAAGGACGCCAATAAAATGGCGTCCTAAAGGAGATGGTGGCAAGACCCAGAATCGAACTGGGGACACAAGGCTTTTCAGGCCTCTGCTCTACCGGCTGAGCTATCTCGCCGAAGATGTTTCGCCATTCTTTGTAAATACCTTTTTTTGTCAAGACTTTTTCTGGCAATTCAATGTACTATGCGGGTTCCAGTTTTTCCTGCAAAGGCATCAACGATTCTATCAATTGATGTGATCAGCACTTCTTTTCCGCCACGCTCGAGAAAATCAATTGCTGCCTGGATCTTCGGACCCATACTGCCTGGGGGAAATTGTTTTTCATCATAATACTTTTTTGCATCAGCCACGCTTAAAACCTCAAGATCTTTCTGATCGGGTTTCCCATAGTTGATGCTTACCCTATCTACTCCGGTTAGAATAACGAAGAGATCTGCTTCGATAACCAATGCAAGAAGAGCAGAGGCAAAATCCTTGTCAATGACGGCATCAACACCCTCAAAATCCCCATTGTCCTCAATGTATATTGGGATACCGCCACCACCGACTGCGATGACTATCTCTCCCCTCTCCACAAGTTCCTTGATTGTTTTTCCCGGGATGATTTGCATGGGTTTGGGAGAAGGCATCACTCTTCGAAAGCCTTTGCCGGAATCTTCTTTGAGTGTCCAGCCCAAGGTTTTATGCAGTTCATCAGCTTGTTTCTGATCGTAATATGTACTACCCACAAATTTAGTTGGGTTGAGCATGCTGGGATCATTTTTATCGACCACGACCTGAGAAACGATCGTGATCACTTCCTTGTCAATATTCATCTGATGAAGCCTGTTTTGAAGGCTCTGCTCGATCATATATCCCATCGTTCCTTCGGTCGCAGCATTTAGTACTCCGAGTGGCAATGGTGCCAAGCCTTCCTTTTCGCCAGCTTCCTGTTGGCGTAAAAGGTTGCCAACTTGTGGACCGTTACCATGAGTAATCGTAAGTTTGTATCCTTGTTTTATGAGCTCCACGATCCCGCTCAGGGATTCACGGGTGTTGAGGAATTGCTCAGTGATTGTGCCTTTTTGTCCAGCTTTAATGATTGCGTTGCCACCCAAGGCGAGAACCGCAGTTTTATTCATTTTATAACCTCAGTATGTTTTGTCATTGTATAAAAGCCAAAGAGCTGAGAGCTTGTTAGGAGCATAAGTTCCTTTCTTGCTCTTAGCTCTATGGATATATATTATATAGGTTGTTTAGAAGTCTTTCAGAATCTCGGCGATGGTAGGAGTGCCGATTTCCTGTAGTTCATATTGAACCTGGCAGGCAGGTTTTTTGATTTTAATGATTCTGCGAAGGTCAATTGGAGTTGCAATAACCACGCTATCACATTCGGTGGAATTGATAGTTTTTTCCAGGTCTTTTATCTGTTGATCACTGTAACCCATGGCAGGAAGGAGGATCCCAATCTCAGGGTATTTTTCGAATGTTTCTTTGATTTCTCCCACAGCCCATTCACGGGGGTCAACCAGATCTTCACAACCATATTTCTCTGCAGCGATTACACCAGCTCCGTAAGGCATTTCTCCGTGGGTTAGGGTTGGGCCGTCTTCCACGACTAAAACCCGCTTACCGGTAATAAATTCAGGTTTATCCACAAAGAGGGGAGAGGCACCATCGATGATCTGGGCAGTTTTATTTATACTGCGGACGTTGGCTCTTACTTCCTGGATATCATCGAGATCTGCGCTGTCGATTTTGTTGATCACGATGACGTCGGCAAGATGCAGGTTAGTTTCGCCGGGATAATAGCTAATTTCGTCACCAGGACGGTGAGGATCGACGACAACGATATTGATCTGTTTGTCTGAGCAATAGAATGGGATATCATTGTTTCCGCCATCCCATACGATAACGTCAGCTTCTTTCTCAGCTTCACGGACGATGGCTTCGTAATCCACTCCAGCATAGATGACGCTGTTCATCATGATATGTGGTTCATACTCTTCCATTTCTTCAATGGTGCAATTGTGGATTTTCAGATCTTCCAAAGTGGCAAAGCGTTGTACTTTTTGTTTTACCAAATCGCCGTATGGCATAGGGTGACGAATGGAACATACCTTTAAACCCTTGGCTTTGAGGGCCTTGACAACTGCACGGGTTGTTTGGGATTTTCC
>JAQUHL010000057.1 GCA_028683635.1 Candidatus Cloacimonadota bacterium | reverse complement strand
GGATCTTGGTCCGGTGATGTGGATTGGAGCCAGGAAAGCTATCCCGTAAATCCCGGAGTCACCACCTTCAAATGGGATTATGTAAAAGACAGTGCCTATACCAGTGGCTCTGACTGCGCATGGATCGATGAGATCATCTTCCCCGCCCTGGGTGGCACCAATGGAGCTCCAAGCATCCTGATCAGCACCGATGCACTTAACTTCCCAGAAATTCTGCAAAGCGAAACTGCAACTTTACCGATTACCATCACCAATACCGGAACTGCAGTGATGCTGGGCAGCATGCAAATTGAGGAACCTTTCTTCCTCTCTCCCGCTGGAACAGATCTGCTTACCGAGATGGAATTTGTGATTCAATCCGGATCCAGCCTCGAGATGGACGTCATGTTCAACCCCAATGGTCTGTTTGGAAATTTCTCCGGGATACTCGTCATCAATTCCGATGATCCGGAAGCTGAAACCACGATCATTCCCCTGATGGGAACTGCAATCCACGTCTCAAACGAAGATCAAATAACTCCTCTGGTAACTGAACTGAAAAACAACTACCCCAATCCCTTCAACCCCAGCACCACCATTCATTTCAGCATCAAGGACAGCGCACCTGTCCGAATCGAGGTTTACAACATCCTCGGCCAACGGGTGCGAACCCTGGTCAACGAAACCAAAAAAGCTGGTGTTCACAGTGTTACCTGGAACGGTACAGATGATAGTGGACGCAATGTTTCCAGTGGTATCTATTTCTACCGGATGAATAGTGGTAAATATACCAGCACCAAAAAGATGATAATGCTGAAATAGTATCAAATGACTATAGGATGCCTATGCGCATTGTAAAAATGAGTAATCTTAGGCTCCTGCCATGAACCTATGATGGGCACGATCGAAAGATCGTGCCCCTTTTTCTTGTAGTTTTCCCGACGTTTACCGATCTTCCCGATTCTCTGATTTTCCTTAATTTCCCCTGTTCCATCCTCTTCCAACTCTCTGCTAACCCTGTTCTATTCTTTTCTGATCCTGTTCTGACTTTGTGGCATGATAATGCGTTTTGACGTTTGACGTTTGGACGCTGGTGTTTTTCGGGTTTTGTATATAGATGGCTTACTTTGGTTAGGGAATTGTAAGCACAAGAAAAATTTTGAAATATCTTGACACAAACATCTTGTTCCAATACAAAGCCCAGATAGAGGATTATAATGAATAGAAAGTTTTTTATCCTGTTACTACTTTTGCTACCACTCTGCCTGGGTGCTTTTACGGATTGGAAGACCATTTATACTGGGCACTTTGAGATCTTTTACAGGAAAGACATGGAACTGGAAGCCTATAGCCTGTTAAGAACCATGGAACACTATCGCCCCTATGTGGAGGACCTCACAGGAAATGAACGCTCCAGGATTCCCATCCTGATCGAAGATATGGGCAATACCGCCAATGGCTATGCAGATCCGGTTGGAAACATGATTTGCCTTTTCCGGCATAGTCCCACCGATGTCAGCCTTTCCTTCTTTGAAGATTGGTGGCAGGAAGTGGGCGTTCATGAATACATCCATATCTTGCACATCACCAAAGAAGGAGGCCTTCCCAAGGGGTTGCGTATCCTCTTTGGCAACATCTTGCATCCCAATTACTATAGCCCCATGTGGGTGATCGAAGGAATCACTGTCTATGGTGAATCTGCTCACAACGTCAATTCCGGAAGGTTAAATGGGGGAGAATACCCTGCCATAAACCGTTCTCTTGCCAAATTTAACAAGCTCCCCAGAGCCAAGAAGGCAAATTGGTATAGCCTGGATACTCCTCATGCCCACTTCTACAATTTTGGAGGTGGTTTCTTTGACTATCTGGCCGAGACCTATGGCAAGGATTCTTTTGCCCGCTTGTTCGATAAAAACGGTCGCAGGCTTTTTGCCTATCTATCTCCGGTTTTCCCAGCTCTGGGCTTGGATTACAGTGCCAGGAAGATATATGGTAAAAGCCTTGCAGCATTGTGGGACGAATGGGTGGATTATGAAGAATGGGTGGCTCAGGATTACCGCCTGCCTCAAACCTTCCACAGTAACAATGGCTGGTACAAATATAACCTTTCCAAAAATGGGGATAGCCTGAATTATACCACCTTCGAGGCTGTGAAAACCTCGGCTGGAACAAGTTTCCCAGTATATAGGCTGATGAATTATGATCCCGAGCAAATGAAATCTTCTCTCCTGCACGAACAAGGCACAGGTTATCCGGCTGGATACCAGATAGTTGGCGATACACTTTTCTATTCCCGCCAGGAAAACAAAGCAGGATTTGGCAATAACTTCGATATGGGAGTCGGAACCGAAACAGAGATCTGGCAGAAGTCGCTTTCAAGCGGTAAAAAGAAAATGCTCACTTCAGGACAAATCAGGGCTTTTTGCGTTCTGGACAGCAACAGGATTATCATCGCCAGAGATCTTGACCAACAAAAAGGCTCTGAATTACTCGTTATCAAAGATGGTGCAGAACCTGAGCAACTATTAAGCTCGGAAGCCGTTATCCACGGGATCTTCCACAGCATGGGCAGGACTTTCCTCAATGCCAAAAGCTACTGGAAAAATAGCAGTATTTATGAGCTTGATCAGCAGACTCTGGCGCTTGTCCCATTAATCGATACTCCCCGCCGGGAAGTTATCACTTCAGTGGATGGGAACAAGCTATATTTCACAGCCAATTATGGGGAGTTTCTGCAATCCTATATCTATGAACTCAATACAGGCAAAAGCTTTCGGATCGATGGCTCGGACTTTATGAGCGATGCTGTGCTTGATACCAGCGGTAAAAACTGCTATTATCTGAGTCTATCCGGAGAGGGTTATGAGCTTGGTAGCCATAGAACCCTACTTTATCCCCTTCAGGAAATGACTTTCCGCTCCAAGGCTGCCCCCTTCTCTCAACTCAAAGAAGTTCCACCAGAAGATTACATTCCCGGGATCCGGATCTCCAAAGGTAATTACTGGAGCAACTTAAGACATCTGGTGGTTCCCCGGCAGTTTCGTTTTCCCATATTCTATGCCACCAAAGACAGCGCCAGCGCTGGTTATCTCATGAGCGGAGCAGATGTTGTGGGTCATTTTCCAAGCTGGGAAGCTGGGATCATCTACGATTTCTATCTAAAGAAGGTTAAGCTCGATCTATCCTTGGAAAACAGACTCTTCAAACCTATCTACCAAAGCACCTATTATACGAGTTATGACAAAGAAAAACTGGTTTCGGATCAATATGCCTTCCTGATCAAGAGATTGAATTATGGCTTGGACACCCTCAAGCCAGGGCTCACTTTTACTACCAAAACCGACTACCAGCGTAAAATCTGGTCACCTTATCTGGATTTAGGCTTCAACTACTATGGTATTCAGAACTTTAACCGCTTTCGGATGAATCTGGAAAGCACTTCCTTCACTTCCTCAGACCGCCGGAGGGAAGGATATGAAAGCTTGCACAATTTCTGCATTCTCATGCCTTGGGCTTCCGACCTGAAACTAAAGCTGCATCTGGCCTATGATCCCCAAGCGGATAAAGATGAAATCTTCAGTGCTTTACGTGGATATGAGGATGGTATCGAAACCAACAAAGGATTCAAAGCTCAAACCACTTTTTCCAAAAATCTGCTTGAGATCAGAGACGGATTCTGGAACCCCAATATCTATATCGAAGACCCCAGTGGAGGGCTATTTTTCGATCTTGCCCAGCCCATTGATGACAATGACGTGGTTGCCAACTACTCTGGTGGATTGGAGCTTAAGGCGGATCTGAACATGTTTTTCTTTTTATCCACCCAGATGGGTGCTTCCCTGGCCTATACTCACGCACATGAATTTGTGCCCGGGTTCGTCTTCTTTAGCGAATTCTGATCTGAATCATAACAACATGGAGTGTGGTACTAATGGATAGTTCAAACGTAGTATTTGCCTTGGTTGTGACCTTGTTTGCCGGGCTTTCGACCGGAATTGGCAGTCTCATGGCTCTTACTTCCAAAAAGTTCAGCCCCAAATTCCTTTCCGCAGCTTTGGGGCTTTCCGCAGGAGTGATGATCTATGTATCCATGATCGAGATTTTCCCCAAGGCGAGGGAATCTTTGAGCGTGATCTGGGGAGTAAAAAATGGCTATTGGTTCACTGTTCTGGCTTTCTTTTTGGGCATGGGGATCATTGCATTGATAGATAACATGGTACCCTCTTATGAGAATCCGCATGAGCTGAAAAACGTCGATTGCAGCCAAAGAAAGAGCTTTGCTATGGACGACAAGAAGCTTTTGCGAATGGGAGTGTTCTCCGCACTGGCAATCGCCATTCATAACTTTCCGGAGGGGCTTGCCACCTTTATGGCAGCGCTTAAGGATCCCACCCTGGGAGTAAGTATCGCTGTCGCTATCGCCATCCACAATATTCCTGAGGGAATCGCCGTCTCCGTTCCTATCTATTATGCCACCAAGAGCCGCAGAAAAGCCTTTGTATATTCTTTCCTTTCAGGATTTTCAGAGCCTGTTGGTGCAGTGCTTGGATTCTTCCTGCTTAGAAGCATCATCAGCGAATCTGCCTTTGGGTTTATCTTTGCATTGGTTTCAGGAATCATGGTCTATATTTCTCTGGATGAGCTTCTGCCCACTGCAGAGGAATATGGAGAGCACCATGTGGCAATCACCGGGCTTATAGCAGGAATGGTGATCATGGCTCTCAGTCTGGTGCTTTTTTCCTGATACACTCACTTGGATAAGGATCGCTTTGGGGGGGCTTACTTAAAGGCCTCCATTCCACTGAAATCCCGGTCTGGTTTAAAGCTTTCCAGCACTCTCAAATCACTCTCATTCAGATCATTTGCGTAGATGCGCCAGACCAGTTCACCAATACCGGGCCCTAGCATAAATCCCTGTCCGCACATTCCCACTGCATTGATGAGATTTGTTACCTGAGCACTTCGGGACACGATGGGAAATCCATCAGGAGTCATGGGATACTGTCCTCTCCAGGTGCGGCGCACCTTCAGATAGCGCAATCTGGGATATACTTCCAGCATCCGTTTGGCACACATGGGCAAAAATTCTGAGGTGGAACGGTTGTCGATACCCAGAATTGGAGGTTCAGGAGTTATGCAGAAGACTACCTGCCCCTCAACGTTTTGGTAAAAATAGAAGTTTGCCGATCCCGGGCGTTTTCTCATGTCGATCACCATGGGACCAAAGAATCTGGCGACTGGTTCTGTGATACCTGCTTCGTGGTTATCGGGAAAGACGGGCAGGTCAATCCCAGCCAAAGCCCCAATCTTGCGTGCCTGGTTTCCTGCAGCATTGATGATGGTTTTGGCAGTGTAAGTGGCTTTGTTGGTAATCACCTTTGTAATCTGTTCATTACTCACATCGAGCTTGATAACTTCTTCACCAAAGGCATGTTCCACTCCTGCCTTCTTCCCCTGGAAATAGCATGAAGAAGTAAACAGCAAGGGAGAGCAGCTTCCGTCATCAGCGGAAAAGGTGCTGCCCCTCAGACCTTTCATGTTGATGCCAGGGACTACTTCGTCATATTCCCTTGGACTCAGCCACCTGATATTGAGCCCAAAGGAAAGCTGAATCTTCATCAGGTCTTTCAGTTTTTGTTCGTCGCCTTCTTCATAGGCTGGGTAACTGTAACCGTTTGAGAGCCAACCGATATCATCGCCATAAGTTTCATGCCAGGTGCTCATTAGTTCGATAGACCTCAGGCAGGTTTGGATCTTGCCATAATCGGAGTGAGTGGCTCGCACACCTCCGATGGCTTTTTTGTTGTTTTGCTGTCCGGGACCATGTTCCGGATCGATGATGAGGACTTTCTGCTTGTGTTGTGCCAGGTTCAGAGCAACCGGCAATCCAATTGAACCTGCTCCGATTACGATCGCATCATAGCTTTTCATTATCTATATCCTTAGCTTACTTAACTTTGGGAAATTTCTCGAGGGGAACCTCGATAAAGACCGGGCGTTTGGTATTGGGCACCACGTCCGTGGTGGGAATTCCTTCTTCCCGAAGAAGACCTTTGATCAGAACTTCACAAGTCTTGGCACCGCAGGGGCCCATACCGGCTCTGGTGATGGCTTTTAGTTGGTTCAAATCTGTTATACCCTGGCGAATCAGTTTTCTTACCTCTCCGGCTTTCACTCTTTCACAAAGGCAGATCATGGCGTCGTCTGCAAGGCTTTCTGGTATTATTGCCTTGTCCAGTTTTGCTGAAACTTCTGCGGACTGGATCCGGAAGGAAGCAGCCTGTTTGGCAAGGTTACGGGGAATTTTCAGCTTGATAAGCTGGGTCAGTTTCGTTTTGTTGGATTGCACAGCCACTACAGGGAAGGAGCCCAGATCCCTGCCATCGATATCCACCACTGGCAAGCTGTCGCCCACGGACACAGGGTTATTACACACTTCATAGGGCAGAGTGACACTTGGGAACTCCTTATCCTGACGATAGTCCACCAGGGTAATGGCCAGACCCGGGCAAATCAGCAGGCATTTTCCGCAACCAATGCAGCTTCCCTTATAGAGCGGAACTGCCATCAGTGAACCATCCTCGGTATGAATGGAATTTGTGGGGCACACGGTCGTGCAGGGATTGCAGGGTATTTCCTGCAGGCAGTGAATTATGGGAAACACGCCTTCTTCAGATTCGTGATTTTGATAGCCTTTGATCTTGCCAGGATGGGATTTGAGCACTTCTGCTTTCTGGTACCATTCGGAAGGGATATCATCCACCTGGGCACCGCAATCCTTGGCGATCAAAAGCCCGGCAATCTTGCCATTAAACATGGCGCTGGAAGCTTCCGCAATCTCCAGAGCATCCCCGGCAGCATAGACGGGAAGCCCTGCCTGCTCTGCTTCGATGGTAAATTCCGAGAGTGAATCCAAACCCACAGCTATCAGAATTGTATCACACTGGAAGGATTTTTCCGTTCCCTTGACCGGCTGGAATTTATTATCCACCTGGACGATGGTGACGGATTCCACGGTCTCCTCACCATTAGCAGACAGGATTGAATGAGAAGTATAGATTGGTACGCCCAGACGCTTTAGTTTATCCGCATGTACCTTATATCCTCCGCAGGAAGGCATGGCTTCTGCCAGACCCACCACTTCAATCCCTGCCTGTAGGGCATGATAGCCGGCAATGAGACCCACATTTCCCCCGCCAATTATAAAGAGCCTTTCTGTGGGACGGATGAGATCTCTATTGACCAGGGTCTGAAAAGCACCGGCACCATAGATTCTGGCAAGGTTGTTTCCGGAAAAACGGAGGAATTTTTCCCGGGCACCTGCTGCATTGAGGATACGTTTGGGGCTCACAATCTGATATTCTCCATCTTTGAGGATGCCGACCTTTTTGTCGCTGAAAACGTAGAGTGCGGTACTGTTTATCCAGACTTCCACACTTGCCAGCTTGCTAACTTCCCCGGCCAGAAGTTTGCCGATCTCATGCCCCCGTGTACCGGCATTGGAATCTTCTTCAGAACCGAAGAATTTATGGGTTTGTAAGACCAATTTTCCCCCCAGTTCATGTTTATCATCTATCAACAAGGTTTTGATGCCGTGTGAGCCAAGCTGAATGGCTGCTGCAAGCCCGGAAGGTCCACCTCCGATAATCAACACCTCGGTCTCGAGTTCGTGTATATCCGAAAACTCAATCTCAGGCACTTCCTTAGGAATCGAAGGCAAGCCATCAGCACTGCTAACTATCATATTTGGCAATACTTTCGTCATGCAGGACTTAACTGGTATTCCATTGGCTATTACCGTGCATTTTGCACATTGCCCATTAGCACAGAATATCCCCTGTGCAGTGCCATCTTTGTGGTGATGACCAAATACGGAAATTCCATTGGCTATCAAAGCGGATGAGATCATTTCACCATCCTTGGCATATACAAGCTGCTTGTTCCAATAAAATGGGATGTCTTGCTTCTGAGGCACCGGCAGGATCGGATGCTCTGAAAGTCTGTGTTGCATGGATCTATCTACTCCTGTATTCATTATTTCAATAGGGATCGTGATTTACACCCCGCTTTCGTTTTACATGAAGAATCTGCCTCTCCAAAATGCTGTGAAAACCACGTTTTTGAAGCTACAAAGTTGTTGACAGCCATCGTGTCAAGTAAAAGCTGCCCGCTATGAAGGAAAACCGTTTAAGACGTACCTACAGGATTTCGATCCTCGAAGGAATCTTTGCCCAGATCTATGGAACGCTCTGCACCATCGGGAGTGGCTTCATCGTCAAACTCCTGGTAATGCTCCATGCTTCCCCGCTTCAGTTTTCCTTTTTAAGCGCTATTGGGCAAGTATCGCAAGTTTTCGCACCAGTTGGCGTTGCAGTTAATCACCATCTGAAAAATCGCAAACGTACCTGTGTGCAGATCACCTTCATTGGACGCTTTCTCACCCTGTTTTTGGGGCTTGGTTTCATATATGCAAATCCCCATAAAGGCATCATCTTTGTGCTGTTACTACTCTTCTTCAGCGCAGCTTTTCAATCTGTCGGTGCCAATATCTGGATTGCCTGGATTTCCGAAATTGTCCCTTTAAGAATCCGGGGACGCTTCTTTGCCAGACGAAACCAGATCCTGCTCGTGGCGGGACTGCTGGTTAGCTACATCATCAGCTACAGCCTTGATCTTTTCGAAACGGATAGAGGGATGTTCAAGCAAAACCTGATAAGTAAACTCCAGGCCGTGAGTTTCTTCCAAAGCCAGAACCAGGCCTGGTTCCTGTCAGGGGTTTTCGTGATCGCCACGCTGCTTTCCCTTTACGGGCTGCGGGTA